>CAKVCG010000010.1 GCA_934725525.1 uncultured Brachyspira sp.
TCGTATCTGCAAACATACTCATAATTTTATAATCCTAAAATTGTAGTTTTATTTATTTTCGGTTTTTTGAAAAAAGCCTTAAACGATTTTTATATGCGAATTATATTTGAAAGTAAAGAATATATTAATTTATTTCTTTTTCGTTACAAGAGGCAAATAATCGAAAAACGAATATATTGTTATTATAGTCACTATTAGTAAACTATAATAAGTTATTTTATCGAACGGCAAATAATCAATCGAAGTAAATTTCAAAACTTTTATCAAAAATATTATTACTACTGCGGCCGCGCGCGAAGCGGTTTTTAATTTTCCGCTAAACTTTGCGGCGACCGCGAATCCTCTCAAACCTCCGAGAATTCTTATAAACATTGAAAACATATCTCTATAAAGCGAAATTATAAACATCCATATCGGCATAGAACCTTCATATAAAAAAATCGTAAACATTGTGATATGAAAAACGGTATCGGCAAAAGGGTCGAGAACTTTTCCCAAATCGCTAACCAAATTTAATTTGCGGGCGGCAATTCCGTCTAAAGCGTCCGTAATTTCAAGGACAATCAAAAATATTAAAGCGAGTATCGAGGTCGTAAACGAATTATAAAAGTAAAGAAATATCACAAGCGGAGATAAAACTATTCTGCTAACGCTTAATATATTTGGAATTTGTTTTTTCATAATTTTCCTAATCAATTTTAATTTATTAATATTATATAATTTTTTTAATCGCTATCGCTTTTTATATAATATTCTTTCCCTCGCATAGCCGCATCGTAAATAGAATAATCGACTTCGTATATAATTCCGCTCTCTGGTTTCGCGTATATTTTATTATCAATATCGTAAGCCAACTGATAAGCGATTTTTGTATTGTCTTGCATATACAAATTAATAACGGCATCGGGAATTCTAAAAAGTCTCTCTATTCTTTTCGGAACATCGTAAACGAAAGCCGAAGCCTTGATTAAAGATAAAGTTGAAAAGTCGTTAAAAGCCTTTTCCAAATCGGTTTCGCCCTCTAAATTTTCCACAATCCAATTTGTTCTGCTGATTTTCCTTATAATATTCGTATAATCGCCCGCCGTAATTTCAACCGCTTTAACCGAGTCCAAAGAAACGGAGCTATTAAATATTTCTTTATCTCGCAACATATCGACAGTTTTTTTCAAAGCTTCAATATAAATCGATTCAACGCTAAAATATTCGTCTTTATATTTGATATAATATCTTTCTTCGTCCGCCGTTTTATTTCCGACTAATATTTTATATTCTTTATTTCCTTCCCAAACCGTGAATTCGTTTATAGGATTTTCCAAACCGAAAGATTCGACTTCCGATAAATTGGTTATTATCATATCGATATTTAAAGTGTTAAAATTCTTCACATTCGCAAAAGCCTCAAGTTGGTCGACTTTATAATCGCTTGCGTTAGACGGAGAGATTATTTTCCAAATATCGTTTATTTTTTCCACTATTATAGGTTCGGTTTCAAAGTTTAATTGATATTTATTAACATTAGTTTCGTTTAAAACGAATATTTGAGTTCTCGGTTTATTAGCCTCAATATCGGCGCCTCTTTTTTTACTGATATAAAATGCCGCAAAACTTATAATAAGCAAAACTATTAAAAGGATTAGCAATTTAGTAATATTTTTATTCATAAAGTAAGTTCCAATTTTTATTTTCTGTTTTCAAGAGCGATATTCGACAAATACAAAAATACCGCAGTTATTGATAAGAAATAAATAATATCTCTCAAATCCAAAACTCCCCTCGCAATGCTATTGAAATGATAATCTCCGCTTATAAAATCCATAACATTCGTAAGCGAAGGAAAAAGCAAAGATATTAATTTTAAAAACACATTAAAAAATATAGTTATTGCAAGAGCGACTATCAAGGCTATTATTTGGTTTTTAGTTATAGAAGATGCAAATATTCCAATCGAACATAAAGCGGATATTAAAAATACGCTTCCGATATATCCTCCAATCACAGGTCCAAAATCCAATCTTCCCAAAAATAATAAAGTTATCGGATACATTATAGTCGGCAGAAGAGCGAAAAGCATAAATATAACGGCGGATAAAAATTTTCCAATTATAATCTCCAAAGTTGAAACCGACTGCGTGATTATAAGCTCGTAAGAACCGCTTGAAAATTCGCTGGACAAAAGTCCCATAGTTATCGGCGGAATAATAAGAGACAATATTATCGGCAGAACCGAAAAATAATCTCGCATATCGTTTTGAGATATTATAAAAAATCTTGAGAAAAAATATATTCCCGAAACCGCCAAAAATATAGCCGAAAAAATATAAGCTATAGGCGAAAGGAAAATATGTTTAAGTTCTTTTTTTAATATTATAAATGATTTATTGAAAGAAAAAATATTTTGCATTTTTTATTCGTCTCCTTTTGTTAATGTATGGAATACCGTTTCCAAATTCTCTTTGACTTTAGTCATTTCGTAAATTATCCAATCCGTATTTTTTATAAATCTATAAATTTCATCTCTCGGCTCTTCCAAATTTGAATATATAGAAATTTCTTTTATATCGTTGGAATATTCTTCGATTTCAACTTTATTAATATCTTTAATATTCGATAATTTTTCTTTAATCGTTTCAATATTGTCGTTTGTTTTAATAGATATTTTTACCGAGGCAGATTTATTATGATTTGCAAAAGTGGAACTCAAATTCCTCGGCGTATCGTCCGCTATGATGTCGCCTTTATTTATTATAATCGCTCTCGAACAAGTAGCCTCGACTTCGCTCAATATATGAGTCGAAACCAAAACGGTTTTTTCTTTTCCCAATTCTTTTATCAATTCTCTAATTTCCGCTATTTGATTCGGGTCGAGTCCGTTTGTAGGTTCGTCCAATATAAGTATTTTCGGGTCATGAATAATAGAACCCGCAAGCCCTACTCTCTGTTTATATCCTTTAGACAATTCGCCGATTGGTTTTGAAATTACTTCTTTCAAACTGCAAGCATTAACTACATAATCGAGTCTTTCGTTTAATCTGCTTTTATCCAAATCCTGTATATCAGCCATATAAACCAAATAATCGAAAACGCACATATCGTTATAAAGAGGGGCGGATTCTGGCAAATAACCGATTGTTTTTTTTACATTTATTTCATCGTTTAGTATGCTTTTTCCGTCTATTATCGCGTCTCCATCGCTCGGATTCAAATAGCATGTCAATATTCTTAAAGTCGTGGACTTTCCCGCTCCGTTAGGTCCGAGTATTCCGACAATCTCTCCCGATTTTATTTCAAAACTTATTCCTTTTAACGCTTGAAAATCGCCGTAATATTTAGTCAAATTCTTAACAGAAATCATTTTTATACCTTTTAAAAAATAAAAAATCTTAAAACTTAAAATATTATAATATAAATAAATTAAAATCTCAACCGTTTTTAATTAATTTAATGATTTTTATCGCTTGAAAGAATGAACTATTTAATATATCATTAATATAATTTAAATTAGTTTATTATTTAAATCTTAAATCAAAACTAAAAAATATAACAAAACAAAAAATTAAATTAGGATAAAATAAATGAAATATAAATTAGACGAAAATAGAATAAAAGAAGGAGTCGGCGGGCAGGCGGTTATCGAAGGGATTATGCTTAGAAATAAAACTCATTATGTGGTAGCCGTTAGAAAACCGACAAACGAAATAGATTTTATAAAATATAGAATTCCAGAAAATAAAAACAAATTAAGCAAAATGATTTTTTTTAGAGGAATAGTCAATTTTATAGATATGATGAAATTAGGATATAAAACTTTAATGTTCTCGGCAAATACGGCGGGATTGGAAGAAGAAATTGAAAACAAAAAAGAAGAAAATTCCGAAAAAAAACAAAACGCGGCTATGACTTTGAGCATGCTTATTTCTTTGGCTTTCGCTGTAGGACTATTTATAGCGCTTCCGTATTTTATAGTAAATCTTATCGGAATAGAAGAAAAAAGTCATGTGATTTCGTTTAATCTTCTTCGTGGAGCGATTAAATTATGCATATTCATAGCTTATTTGCTCGTCATTTCGTTTTTCAAAGATATTAAAAGAGTTTTTCAATATCATGGAGCGGAACATATGGTTGTAAACGCATACGAACATGGACTTAATCCAAATAAAGAAAATATAAGAGATTTTACGACAATTCACCCGAGATGCGGAACTACTTTTATGTTTTTAGTTTTAACCGTTTCGATTCTTTTATATATGTTTACGAGTTATTTCGTTTATAATTTTATATATTCTTCTTTTACTCCGCCAAAAATCGTTGGAAATATTACCGTTTTAATTATAAATATTTTGCTCCTTCCAATCGTTTCGGGAATATCTTACGAATTATTAAAATTAGGTTTCAGATTTTATAATTTTCCTTTGATGCGTTTGGCTATTTTGCCCGGTCTTTTGCTTCAAAAAATTACTACAAGAATCCCAGAAGACGATGAAATCGAAGTGGCTTTATTCTCTTTAAATAAATTATTGGACGATTCGATTGAAAGAAGAACGGAAGAAGAAGTTAGAGCGGTTATTGAAAAAGAAAAATCCAAAGAATTAAACAATGAAAATAACGGAGAAGCTAATAATAATTAATTATGAAGAAAAAACTTATAGAAAAAGACGATTATTATGAATATTCTTCAAGCTATATAAAAAAATATATTATAATCGGTTCTACCGTATTTATTCTTGCGATTATTATTTTTATTTCGATTTATGTTCCTTACAATATAGTTCCGAGCAAATCTTTTATGAAAAGCAACACTCCAACCGTAAACGGAGATAATATTATGAACGAAAAAGGAATTTATTTTACGGGAGTTTTTACAAATATTCCAAAATCTATTCCTATAAACGAAAATATGAAAGAAACTTTATATTTATATTTATTTCATGATAATCATATAGTTTTATGGAAACTATACAAATACGGATTGAAAAGATATTTTTCTTATAACGCTTTCAATTTAATTGACGGCGATAATCAAAACTTTTATCTCAAAGAAGAAAATAAAAATTTTTTGGATTATTACGACAATTTTTCGAGAGCGCAATTTAGAAGAACGAACTCTCAATTAAATTTGGAAATTCCAAACCTTTGTAATACTTCGATTAATTTTGAAACTGAGATTACAAATTTTGTAGAATCCAAACTCAATTTTAGATTTACTAATTTCAACGCGGCTATGATTAATTGGGGAGGAAACAGAGCGCTTTATATGGCGAATTATTATTTCGGCTATCCGAGAGGCTATTTGATTGTCCCGGGAAGCGAAAATATAATTAATTCAACAAGTTCGATTTTGACGATTAATACGATTGGAAGAATTCCTAAAAGATATAATCATAATCTGATTGTCGGACTCGTTTATATCCCCTACTCTATCAAACCGATTCCCGTTTTTATTTACGATTCAAAACCAGAGTCGCAAAATTCAAAAATCATAAAATTTCTATATAATAATAGATGGTTCGTTTTTGACGATTTTATCTTGCATGAATATAACGACAGGATAGATTTTTACTCTAAAGAATCGGGCTTTAGTTTCGTTTATTCTACAAAAAGCGAAGAGAAATCGGATTATTTCGGAGGCTTCGCTAAAATGAATAATCGAATTTCCTGCGGACTTATAACGGGATATTTTACCGTAAACGGCGAGCAAATTAATATTAACGGAAACGCGATTAAAGAATTTATCCATAGCGTTTTTTAAATTACAAAAATAAAAAAGCGAGGCAATTAAACCCCGCTTTTATTATTTTAAATAAAAATTGACGAGTTTATTAAAGTTATTGAAACTCCGCAATTTTTATTAGTTTTTATAATTATTATTTTTTAATTACTTCAAAGCTATATTATAAGTATCGAGCGCAATCGCTTTTTCTTCGTCAGTCGCTATCACATATAATTTTATAGAAGCGCCGTCTTTTTCAAAATTAGCGCAACCTCTCGCTTTAGAGTTTTTAGCCGAATCGACTTTTATGCCCAATTCTTCCATTCCTTCGAGTATCTGCCCTCTTATTTCTGGAGCGTTCTCTCCTATTCCGCCAGTAAAGACTATACCGTCCACATGCCCCAAAACAGCCATATAAGAACCGATATATTTTTTGATTCTATAGCAGAACATTTTAATCGCCAAAGCGGCTCTCGGATTTTTTCCCTTTTCTTCTTCCAAATTTCGCATATCGTTACTTACGCCCGAAATTCCCAAGAGTCCGCTCTTTTTATTCAAAATATTATCCATATCTTTTGGAGATAAATTTTCTTTTGCCATTATAAAAGTAGCGACCGCGGGGTCCATATCGCCCGAACGAGTTCCCATAATCAAACCTTCCAACGGAGTAAGTCCCATGCTCGTATCGACAGATTTTCCTTCTTTAACCGCGGTAACGCTCGCTCCGTTTCCCAAATGGCAGACTATGACATTCGCGTTAGGTTTATTTTCAACTTTGCAAAACTCTCCGTAAACATATTTATGAGATGTTCCATGAAAACCGTAGCGGCGAATTTTATATTTGTCGTAATATTCATGCGGAATAGCGTATAAATAAGCATGCTCTGGAATCGTTTGATGAAAACTTGTGTCAAAACATAAAACCATTTTAGTATCTTTTGGAAGTATTTCTTGACATGCTCTTATTCCTTGCAAACCCGCCGGATTATGAAGAGGGCTTAAGTCCGAATATTTTTCTATTTCTTTTACGGCATCGTCCGTCAAAAGAGAACTTTTATTGAAAGCCTCTCCGCCATGCACGACTCTATGCCCTACTCCAGATATTTCTTTCATATCCGAAATAACGCCGACATCCTTATCGGTTAAAAGAGAGAAAATAAGCGCCATACCGTCCTTATGATTTGCGACTCTCTGTTCCAATTTTTTTTCTTTGTTTTTTTCAACCGCGGTATGTTTGAGAGCGCTCGTCTCTTCGCCAATTTTTTCCAAAAGCCCTTTAGCCAAAACTTTCGCTTCGGGCATAGAAAATAATTGATATTTAATGCTCGAACTTCCCGAATTTATTACCAATACATTCATAAAAAACTCCTTTTAGTTTATATTTTCATTATAACATATAATTACATACATAACAAGGAGTTTATTACAATTTTTTTATTTTGTGGATTGCTTCGGCAAAGCCTCGCAATGACAATAATTTTTGAAAGCAACTCAAATTCAATGACTATTGAATAAGCCGACATGTCATTGCGGGCGATTGCCAACGGCAAAAGCGTGGCAATCCAAAAAATATACACCCTTTTATATAATTGGTTGCAACCAATTATTTTTTAGTCTAATTTTTTAACCCATAAAATATTATATCTTTCCAAATATCTGCTTCTATCTGCAAGCCATAATTTAGTCTTTTTAACTTTAGCTTCTATAGCAATAATTTCGCCTTGATATTTCGCATATTCTTCAAAAAATTTTTTATCGAAATAATAATCTCTCTCTTCCGTAGTTATAACCAAATCGTAGAAAAGCGAAGTTCCGACAATTCTAATCTCTCCCGTTATTCTCTCCTTTTTTGTAAACAAGAGAAAGGCTATTGTAAATATAAAAATAACATTTAATAATTTTTTATTTAATAAAACGGATTTTAATTTAAAATTCATAATCAATAACTTTCAATATTATTAATATTTTCTTATTTTGCCGTCTTTATCAAATACCAAATCTATATATTTAGGTTTTTGATTATTTTGCATACTTTGTAAGCTAATTTCTTCTTCATCGTTATTAATTGCGCTTCTTCCAGAAATCGAATTTCCTTTTGAAACGGTTATATAAGAAAAATTAGACAATGCCGTAGAATCATTCACATGGATTTGAGAGCCGTAATATATTAAAGCGCCGGGGTATAAATATGCAACAGAATAATCATATTTATTTATTTTAGCGTTAGGCACTTCATTTTTATCAACTCCGTTTATCCAATTGGTAAGCAAAGCCCCCCAAGTTGCGCTGCCAGAAACCGATTTTAACACTTTATTATAATCCTCGCTTTCCGTTGATTTTGCAATATTTTTGAAAATGTCGGAATTTCTATTGTTCTTAATATAAAGCCAATTCATAAATATCGAAGCGGAAGGATAATTAACAAATAAATTATTATAAGGATAAGGCAAATTCCAAGTATAAAAACAATAATAATATATGTGATTAAATTCATTAATTCGAGATTTAATAATATTCTCGTCAAATAAAACCGAAGTCGACTCCGAAAGGCATTCGTTTAACCAAAGCGACATATCTTTGCCTTTTTGTAGATAATTTACATTAAAATTAATTAAATGCTGAAATTCATGCAAAACGGTTCCCGTTATGACTTCGGGGCTGGAATTAAGCAGATTAATATCCATATATAAAATTTCCCCGTTATTCGCGCTTCCGTAAATCAAATCGCTCGGCAAAAAATATCCCATTACTAATGAATCGCCGCTATTATTTCCGTTAATATCCACAAATAGAAGTTTAATTTTTCCATTTTTATCGACATCCGTATGAGCTCCGTATATGCCCGTCATTTGATTATATTTATCTTCAAATTTTGTCGTTACCTGCTTTATATTCTCTAGATTATAATTATAACCGCTTTCTGCATAAACATATAAATGCGTAGTGTTCAAAACCGAGTTTACAGTCACTCTATCGATTCTCTGAGATGCGGAATTATATCTAACCACATAATAATATAAATCGCTATCGGAAGATTCGTAAACATACGCTTTGCATGAGTTCAAGAATATAAAAGGAAATATTGAAATTAGTAAAAACAAATTATGCATATTTTTTTCCTTAAAATTAATATTTTTTAACATCGCCGTTTCTATCTAAAAGAATATTGATGATTTGATTTTCTTCTTCTTTTTTAGTTTCTCCATTTTCTATAACGCTTCTTCTCGCTTTACTTACAGTAGATATGGAAGAGCTAACGCTTGCTTTTACGGAAGTATAACCTTTTAAAGCGGTATCTTTATTAAGAACTATAGTTTTACCATTACTACTTGTTTTAACAATATTGCCTCCTTCCTGACCGCTATAATTATCGCAAACTACCATTGCGCCGGGGTATAAATTTATATTTCCATTAGCCATATTTACGGTAGCGCTTTCAGGTTTAGCGGCATTACTTGAAACAATATCGGATATCCATTCAAGTAATAAATTATCCCAAGTTGTGCCGCCGGAAGTCGATTTTAATACTTTATTATAATCCGTATTTTCTTTAGAATCCGCGATTTTTTTAAAAATATCAGATTTTGAACCGTTTTTTTTATAAAGCCAATGCATAAATATGGAAGCGGAAGGATAATTAACTAAAACATTAGGAAAACTCTTTGCGCCGTTATAATTACTAATATTAGTGGGTATATCCCAAGTATAGAAACAATAATAATTTATATTATTAAATTCTTTTATCCGAGTTTCCGCCGTAGATTTATTAAAAAGAATAGAAGTAGACTCCGAAAGAGATTCATTTAGCCAAGAATCCATCTCTCTCCTTTCTCCGTTTATGACATAACTATAATTTATTAAATGTTGAAATTCATGAATCATTGTCCCGATTGATTTATCTATATCCGAATTAGCGCTTGATAAATCCATATACAAAATTTCGCCTTCGTTATAGCCATGCATATCCAGAGGATTAAAATACCCCAATACTCGACTACCTTTACTACTAAAATTAATATCCATCAATAAAATTATTATTTTTGAATTGTTATCAATATCAGAATGTCCGCCGTAAATATTCGTTATTTCATCATAATAATAATCGAATTCCTGAACAAGTTTATTTAAAGCGTAAAGACTAATATCTCTTTCTTCTTCCGGTATTTGAGATTGTTTATGGAATTTAGTTTGAAGATATATAGCCAAATGGTCGGTAGTTTTTATTAATTTAGCGGGAACATTAAACCATCCCATCGCCTTACCATTATTTATCATCTGCCCGTAAAAAGTTTTAGTTTCATTTAAAGTTTCGCTACTGTTGAGGTAATTTCTTATGGCGCAGGAATAAAAACTTAAAGCCAAAACTAATAAAAAAATTAAAAACATTATCTTATTCATAAAATAATATGTTACCTTATTGTTATCTTATCCTTGATTATATTAATTATATTATACAAAAAAATAAGATTTGGCAAGTATTTTTACAAATATGTTCTATAACAAAATTTTATATATAATATTAAAACTATATAAAAATTATCGAAAAATTGACAAATATAATTTATAATATATGATAAAATTAATTAATTAAAGAGGCAAATTAAATTTGACAATAAAAGATATAGGTTTTGATAAATATTTTGAAAAATTAACTTTAGAAATTCTTAACAACCCCAATAACCATAATGAAAATAAAAATTTAATTCCCGCAAGAGTCATAAGAATAAATAAAAGATACTATACTCTATTTTCGGATTACGGTAAATTTTTAGCGAGAATAAAGGGAAAGATTAGGCATAAATCGGAAGTTAAAAGCGAGCTTCCCGTAGTTGGCGATTGGGTTTTGATGCGAAAGTCGGATAATAACGCTTTTATAGACACTATATTAACAAGAAAAAATATTTTATACAGAAAGGCAAATATTAAAAAAAACGATATACAAGCAATAGTAAGCAATATCGACTATGTTTTTATAATTGTCGCTTTGGATAACGAAATGTCAATATCCGCGATAGCGAGATATTTATCAATCGCTCATACTTCGGAGATTAAACCGATTATAGCGATTAGCAAAATCGACATTTATCAAAAAAGCGAATATAAAGAATTATTAAAAAATATAAAAGAAAATTACCCAAACGAAATCGCGTTCGGATACGATGCGAAAACGGGAAATAACGCGAAAAAATTTTTGGAATATATTAAAAAAAATACATCTTCGGTTTTTATCGGAGCTTCTGGTTCTGGGAAATCGACAATAATTAATTATTTGCTCAAAAAAGAAAAAATGAAAACTAAAGAAGTAAGAGAATACGATTTTAAAGGAATGCATACCACCACCCATAGAGAACTTTTGGCTTTAGAAGGCGGAGGAGTCGTTATAGACACGCCAGGATTAAGAAATTTGGATTTATGGGAAGAGGATAAAGGAATAAAAAAAACTTTTGAAGATTTTGAAAAACTCTCTAAAAATTGTAAATTTAAAAATTGCACTCATCAGCATGAGCCGAATTGTTATATAATTAAACTTTTAGAAAAAGATAAAATTCCCTATGAGAGATACGAGGCTTATATAACGCTTCTCAACGAAAATAAAGAACTTCAAAAAACTTCAATAGAAATAAAGAAAGATAGAAAAAACGCGTTAAAAAAAATAACGAAATATAGAAAAGATTATAAGAAAATAAATAAAAATATTGAAAAATAAATTTAATTAAAATTCAAGAAAAATAATTTTTTATTTTAAAATTTAATCAAAAAATTTAAACACTTATTTTAAAAGTTTTGTATCTTATTTGTAGATAATAAAAGTTATCGAGGTTATTAAAAAATAAAAAAGTTAACCTAAAATTAAAAATAATTGTTATATTCAAAATGGAAATTATAATTATAAGAGAGGGAATTTTAAGATTATGAAACGAGCGGTTATAATAATAACGACATTTATATTATCGTTAGGTTTATTTGCGAACGAGCCCGATTTATTAATGAAAGCTTTGAAAAATAACGATATAGATAAAGCTAAAGAACTTATAATATCTGGCGTAAATATCAATACGAGAAACATGATTGGAGAAACTCCTTTAATGGAAGCATCGGAAAAAGGATTTACGGAAATAGTCGAGCTTTTATTAAACAAAAAAGTTAATATAAATATAAGTAATGTAAAAAATAGAACAGCGTTAAGCAAAGCCGCCTATGAAGGACATACCGATATAGTAAAACTTTTGATAAATGCGGATGCGACTCTTAATATAAGAGATAGAGACGGAAAAACCGCATTGGCTTACGCGTCCGAAAAAGAATATAAAGATATAGTAAAAATACTTAAAAAAGCGGGAGCGATTAAATAAGAAATTAAATAATATATTTTTCATAAATTTTTCTCCTTGTGTATTTTATAAAGCTGCTTTAACCGGTGGCTTTATATTTTTTAACGACTTTGTAAACTTTCTATTTCCAATTAGCCCCGAGCGAAGCTCCGCCTTTGGCGAAAGGCGAACTTTCTATCAAACGATTATAAAATAAATCTCTAACATTATTCAAAAACGACTTTGTCTCCTCGCTCGAATAATCGGCGTAAGTCCAATCGAGTTCCGAATAGCCTTTTTTCTTTTTATATATTAAAGTTAAATCGGCAAAAACTCCGTCTTTCAAATATATTCTATGAGTAAAGTTTTTATTTGTAGCCAAAATGAAATTTTCAAGAGTGAGTATCGCGGGGTCTATATTTATTTTTCTGCCTCCTTTTTCGTCCAAATATTTTTTTTCTATTTTGTCCGTGATTTTTTTCGCTTCGACTAAATAATCTCTTTCAATCATATTTTCAAAAACCAAGAATCTTTTTTTCAAATTTTCGCCCATTTCTTCTTTATAATATATAGAATGAGAAAATAAATATTCCTCGCCAATAATTTTTACGGAATTAAAATTTTCTATAATGTCTTTTAAAACCGATTCATATACTTCAAAATCTCCATACATACACGCGATTATAAGGACCGCTTTAGATTGTTTTATAGCCATACTCATACTTTATATTATAATACAATAATAAATTATTAGGAATATTAAATAATAATGTAAAAATGGCAATAATTATGGAATACATACTTGACAAAAATATATTAATAGTATACGATATCTAAACATTTAATTAAATTTAATTAAAAATAAATACGGGCCAATAGCTCAGTCGGTAGAGCATCGCCCTTTTAAGGCGGTTGTCGAAGGTTCGAATCCTTCTTGGCTCAACTATTATTTTTACTATAATAATATGCCGGTGTGGTGAAGTGGTTTAACACACAGGATTTTCATTCCTGCATTCGCGGGTTCGAAACCCGTCACCGGTTCATTTTTAAGCCTATATCTTTAGATATGGGCTTTTATATTTAATTAAAAATTCCGATAAATATAAAAATAAAATTACTTGACTTATGTTTATTATATATTATAATTTAGATTTAAGGAGCCAACATGTCAAATCAAATACTCGTATTTAATATAAATAACGAACTATACGGAATAGATATACTAAAAGTGCAGGAAATACTTAATTTTATTCAACCTACCCCTATTCCTAATTGTCCAGATTATTTAAAAGGAATAATTAATTTGAGGGGAACTATAATACTCGTTATAGATTTAAGAGCAAGATTTCATTTCAGCGCGCCTATGGACCCCAATAATTGCGTTATAGTCGTAGTAGCCATAGGAAATAAAAAATACGGATTGGTTGTAGATTCCGTTTCGGACGTCCTTACAATTAACGAAGGAAATATACAGGAAGATATAGATATACATTCGGGTATAGACAATAGATATATAATGGGACTCGTTAAAGCAAACGAACAAATGATTATTTTGGTCAATATAGACAAAGTATTTTTACAAAACGAACTTGACGATTTAAATACGGCGGTAAATAATTCGGTAGTTTAAAATTAGATTAAATATATAAAAATAAATATGCCTTCTCATAGAATATTTAGAGTAAACGAAAATATTAAACAGATTCTTTCGACTATCATATTTAAAGAAATTGAAGACCCAAGAATAAAAAATAATCTTATAACGATAACAAAAGTCGACTGTGAAAAAGATTTTAAAAACGCGAAAGTTTATTTTGTTTGTTTGCATGAAGATAAAAAAGACGAAGTATTGAGCGGATTAAACAGCGCGAGAGGAGTTATTTTCTCATATCTTAAAAAAAGTCTTAAAATTAAATATGTTCCAAATTTGATTTTCAATTACGACAAAACTTTAATCGAAACGAATAAAGTATTGGCAAATATAAGAAATTTAAATATGAACAAAGATAATAACGAAAATTGATTTATTTTATTAAAAATATAAAATAATTTAAAGAAATAATAAGGAAATTCTTATGGCTAATAATATAAAAAGAACGGTAAAGAAAAAATTTAAAAACAATATAAAAAAATCAATTTCAAAAAAGAATATAAAAACAAGCATAAAAGAAATATTAAAAACTCTCTCAAAAGCTAAAAATATAACGATAACGGGACATAGAAATCCCGATGTCGACTGCATAGCTTCCTGTTTGGGATTGTCGCTTCTTATAAAAAAAGTATTCAAAAGAAAAGCGATTGTTGTGAATACCGACAAAATGCAAAGAGATTTACAAAATTTGCCGTTGATAGATAAAGTTATATTTAATGTAGACGAAAAAACTTTGCCTAAAAAAGACATTTTGGTAGTTTTGGATTCGGGCGATATTGACAGAATAGGATGGATTTCCGATATACTTGAAGAATATAACGAAGTAATATTTATAGACCATCATAAAGTTAGAAATATAAAAGGCGTCACTATGTTTTATGACGACATTAAAGCCGCCGCGACTTGCGAGATTATATTCGATATATTTTCGTCTTATTTAAAAAATTTCGATTCCACGATAGCGACTTTATTATATTGCGGACTTTCAACCGATACGGGAGGTTTCGCTTTTAGCAATACGACCGAAAAAACTTTACTCTCCGCTTCAAAATTAATGGGCAAAGGAGTAGTAATTGAAAATTTGGGAAATGTCGTTAGAAAGAGATATACTCGAATCGATGTAAACGTTTTGATGGAAATATATAGAAGGATGATAATAGACGAAGAGACAAAAATCGGTTATATATGTTTGCAAGATACGATAAACGGACATAGCATGAAAGAGATAACCGTAAGCGCTTCTGACTTGCTTATACAAATGGAAGATGTTTTTATCGGTTTTATAATTCATGAAAGCGAAGAAGATTTTAGAGTGAGTATGAGAAGCAGAATAAATAAAAATATAAGAGAAGTGGCGGAATCTTTTGGAGGAGGAGGACATCCAAAAGCGGCCGGTTTTACCGTAAGCAAAAAATATTGGACGAAAGAAAAACTTATAACAGAAATCAAAAATAAACTCTTAAAATTATTAAATGGATAATATCATAATTTATACGGACGGCGGATGCAGAGGAAATCCCGGACTCGGAGCTTGGGCTTCAATTCTTATAAGCGAAAAACATGCTTTGCGTCTTGAAATCGGAGAAAGCGAAGAGTTGACGACAAATAATAAAATGGAAATGAAAGCGGTTATAAAGGCTCTCGAGCGATTAAAAAAATCTCATAATATTAAAGTTTATAGCGACAGCGCATATTTGGTGAACGGAATGAACGAATGGATTTATTCTTGGCAAAAAAACAACTGGATTAAAAGCGACAAAAAGCCCGTTGAAAATAAAGAATATTGGATTAAATTAATAGAGCTATCGAAAAAGCATAATATAGAATTCATAAAAGTCAAAGGACACTCGGATAATAAAGAAAACGACAGAGCGGACAAAATAGTAAATATACTTATGGATAAGCATGAAAATACAAACGATATAGCGAGTTTTTATAATAAATCTCAAATAAATATTTAAAAAAATTAAAGAATTAAATTATATAAAATCATATTTCATTTTTTTAATTTTATGATATAATTATTGCCGAATAAATTAAAATTAATTTTAGGATTCTATATGAATAATTTAAATAACTTATCGGAATTAAAAAAAGAATATCTATATATGCTTAAGGAAAATGTAATTCCTTTTTGGCTAAAAAACGGACTCGATAAAAAAAATGGAGGCTATTGGACGGCTCTTGACAGAAAGGGAAGCGTTATAGACAGAGATAAATCCGTATGGTTTCAGGGAAGATTCGCTTGGGTTTTGTCTACTCTTTACGCGGATTTTGATAAAAAAGAAGAATATCTGGAAGCTGCAAAATTGGGAATAGATTTTTTGGAAAAATATTGTTTCGACAAAGACGGAGACGGAAGAATGTTTTTTAGAGTAACGGAAGACGGGAAACGCGTGATAAAGAGACTTCGATATTATTTTTCAGAGACTTTTTGCATAATCGCTATGGCTTCTTACTCGAGAGCGAGCGGAGATAAAAGTTATATAACGAAAGCGAGAGAGTTGCTTGAAAGAATCGAAAAAATTAAAAATGTTCTTATTCCAAAATTTGATATTAATCAGAGAGCTACAATTTCTTTCGGACCTCCTATGATAATGCTTGCAACCGTTCAGGAATTAAGAAAAGCGGATGAGGAAAACAGAGAATATTATAATAAATATATAGATAATCTTTTATCTCAAGTGAAAATATTTTTATACGAAGAGAAAAAAGCCGTTTTGGAACAATGCAATCCCGATGGAACTTTGCAAGACCATTTTGAAGGAAGACAACTAAACCCCGGACATGCGATTGAATCCTCTTGGTTTATATTGAGAGAAGCGATTGAAAGAGATAACGATAAAAATTTAATAGAGCTTGGATTAAAAATTTTTGATTGGATGTGGGAATGGGGCTGGGATAAAGAGTATGGCGGAATAATACAATTTATGGATGTTTTGAATAAACCTAAAAGCGATTATTGGCATGATATGAAATTCTGGTGGCCCCAAACCGAAGCGGCGATTGCGACTCTTTACGCTTATTATTTCACTAAAGATAAAAAATATTTAGAAAAACATTTTATGGTAAAAGAATATACGAATAAATTTATAGATAAAGAATTTGGGGAATGGTTCGGTTATTTGCATAGAGACGGAAGTCTCTCGACCGATTTAAAAGGCAATATGTATAAAGGACCTTTTCATATTCCAAGAATGTATATGAAATGCATCGAGATTATAGATATAATTAACGGTTAAATAACATAATATTTCTCTTATAAAATAGGGCTATCTACTTAAAGATAGCCCTTAATATATATTCTTTTATCTTCGGATTTTAGAAATACCAAGCGACACCGCAAGAGGAATTCAAAACCAAAGTAGTCGTGGAAGCGGCGTATAAATCCCCTCCCAATCTCGTAGCTCCTCCCGTCTGTAGCTCTAAATATAATTCTAAATCCTTCACAGGCGTCACCGTCAATTCGGCATACACGACATAACCGAATGTATAGAACGGTCCCTTCCTCTCAACTCCAAGTAAACTTATCTTACCGCCGAAAATAGTCGCGGATAACGAAGGCTCTACATATAAGCTTACAAAATCATTCGAAGCCCTTAATCCTAACGGCAACGCTATGCCTATTCTATATATGCCAGATATAGGAACTCGTCCCTGCGGATTCGGTATACCGGGAACGCTCGCTATATAACCGCCCGATAATTTTTCCGTTCCAGTCGCATCGAACGATAAACTCGTATAATCGAAACCATAAGGAGTTATATTAAAATTCTCTCCCTTATACTTGTTTAGCGTTCCGTTTAAGTTTTCCACAGTCTCCAATGCCTGACTATATAAAACTCGGATATACGGCTCTATCGATAAACTTCTCTCTGTAGGAAAATTGAAGTAGGCTCTAAAATCTACTCCTACAGAAGCTTGGTCTTTATAGATTGCCTTACTGCTCGGGTCTACATCGAATCCGCCATCCGATAATATCTTCGCGTAACTCATACGAGCATAACCGTAATAGACATATAGCCTCAATTGACTTAAATAATCTATAAACTTATGAAAATAGTATCTCGCCTCCACAGCGGTAGACACTATAAAAGTATTCTTTATAAAATTATTTCCTACTCCTATAGCTACGGGAATATTTAACCTTAAAGTATTATCCATAGCGGTAAGCATAATGGCGGGAGTATGAACCATATAATTGGAGTCCACATACTTAAATTGATACGCTCCGCCTACGCTTATTAAATCCGACTTATAACCTACGGCTACGGCAACGGAAGGACGAAAATAACTGCTCAATTTATTATTCGTGGAAGAATCGTTCGTCCAATTGTCAAGTATGACGCCCGTAGTATTTCCCGTAACTCCGAAAGCGAGCCTCAAGTAATCGGTTTCGCAATCGTATAGAAAACCTATTTGGTCGGTTCTCGCTCTCAATTGGTCTTTATCCATTAAGAAATCTATAAAACTTCTACCGCTTCCGTCTCCATAGAATCCGAATAGACTCATAGGAATTAGAGTAAAAAGTAGTATTATGAGTAATTTTTTCATTAGCAATCTCCGTCCTTATGTTTAACCGTTTTTATTTTACTTTGCTATTATTATTCGTAGCCGTCTGATTAGTATTAAACGGACCTTTATCCGCATTACTCGTAAGGTATTTCATATTTACTCTCATAAAGTATATAGGACCGTTCCAAGAGCCTCCTATTTCGGCTAATATGCCTATACTTCCGTCTTTAAGTATGGCTAATGAAGAATATCCCGCATTACCGCTATGCATCTGCTTACCTTTCCAAGTCTTGCCCTCGTCATAACTCCAATACAATACTGGATTACCAGGCGGAGTTGAAGGTGTATAAGGGACGCTATCAAACATCGTTATGATTCTATTTTTATCCCAACCGTTTAAGGTAGAGGTATAATATATTATATCTCCGTTTGAAGACGAAGAAGGCAATTCGCTTCGAGGTTCTGCCACGCCCCAAGTCTCGCCGTTATCGGTAGATTTTGCCAAGAATCTTTGATAAATACCTTCGGGTCTTATAGCCATTAATAGAGTTCCATCGTTAAGCTCGACTATTTTAGCCTCGCTTCCGCCTCTACTTGGATTTTTGGATATGCCAGGCGCGCCTTTAGATACATTCCAAGTAGCCCCTCCGTCATCCGTATATAGAACATGATTATATAAAGGCGAAGCATTAGTTCCTTTTCTAACATTTAATACAAACATTATTCTGCCGTTTCTAAGCTGAACTCCGTTTCCAGAAGTGGTAAATGCCCCATTCCAAGTTTTTCTATCAGGGTCTTTACAATTAGCTCCATATATTTTGTCGGTTATATCCACAGGTTCGCTCCAAGTCTTGCCGTTATTTCTGCCTATTATCAATCTCGTTTTTATAGGATTATTTGGCGTGGATTGTATAAAACCTTGGTCGCCTACAACTAAACAGATGATATTTCCCGTTTTCCTATCCACGCAATATGCTCCATCCCCATAGCTTAAAGATTTGGATGTAGATGGAGGACTAATTCTTGTTTCAGTAGACCAAGTCTTACCGTTATTCGTGCTTTTTTTATACACAGTTTCTATAGGAGATTTAGGCACATCTCCTACACCTCCAATTCTTTTATCGGCGAAGGCGAGCAAATCTCCGTTTGTAAGCTGTATCAAAGTCGGTATTCTATAATAGTTTCTTGCAGATTCAAGAGGGAATACTAGGACTTTGTTAGGTTTAATAAAGGTATTGGTTACATCTTTACCTATCTCCCCTTTATACCCAGGTCCGCCAGTTTCGTTTAGATAACCAGTCCCGCCTCCTTGATTATTGATACCGCTAAAAGAGAGACCGTCTCCAAAAGGATGTTTACAAGCCCAAACCAAAACTCCCGTAATTATAACGACTATAATTAAAGGAATAAAGAAATATCTTTTTCGCATAATTATCTCCTTAATTTAATTTTTCTAAACAAGGGGTTCTCGCCAAAGGCATCCCTACGGGCAACCCCTTGTTAGCTATTAAAACTTTACGCTCGTATCCGTAGAATAATTTATACTTTCCACTCCGCCAGTAAGCCAATATAAATTAAATCTCTTAAAATACATATCGCTGTTATCTTCCGTCAAAGTGGCAATCGTTCCGTCAGGTAAAACCGTTATAGCGCAGTAGCCTCCCTGTGAACCTGCAATAATCTCTTTAGTATATTTGTATTTAGAGGCAGTTCCTCCTTCAGGTTTTCCATGATTAAAATCGTTGTCCGTCAACATGACATTATAGCCCGTCTTATTTTCATAAGAAGTTACCATTAACGCGTATTGAGAGCCTGTAGGTTTAATATCTTTTCCGTTGAATTCATATCTTATGAAATCCGCATTCTTTCCCCATACTGGATTAGTAGTGTTTTCTGGAGAATTATTAAGAACCGTAATATCCCAATTTTTACCGCAATTAGTGGATAACATCCAATATGTATGACCAGATGCAATTGAAGTTCTCATATTAAGCAAAATATCTCCATTCGCAAGTTCTATGATTTTAGATATATGCGAACCAAAAGAGCCAATATTTTTCTTTTGTTCATTAGTGCTTCCACCTACTGTAAAACTCTTGCAGACAGAATTAAAGCTTCCGCCGTCATCTTCCGAATACATAATGGCTACATAACAGCCATTTTTATTTTTATCAGGGGCATTATAAAAATATGGGAACATTAATTTTTGAGAGCCTGAATTTCCGCCATGTCTTAAAGTTATGCCTTGTCCATAAGTCGCAAGACCGTCTGTGGCATTGTTACATACGGTTTTAACTCCAACGGAACTACTATCTTGTTTAGTCCAAGTTTCGCCATCGTTTCTGCTTCTATAAAAAATAGTTTCGCTATTTGCCGAAGTAGTAGCTGTAGTAACGCCCAATAAAATATCGCCGTTATGACAATTGATAAAAAACGGATAACTATATCCATTTTCGGGAGTAAAATCCGAGTCTGTCCAAGTCATTCCCAAGTCGGAACTTCTTTTAATGGTAACCGCGCCAGTAGTCGTTCCAGAGGCGGCAATTAAAACTTCTTTTGCCGTAACCGTCAACGCCGGTATTTGACCGCCAGTCGCTCCAGTAAACAATATATCTTCATATTCATAGTCGGATTTCTGTTCCTCTTGCGAAAGATAACTTTTAACCGCTTCTTCTCCGCCACCGTTTTCAGCGCTACCTTCGTTTGAAACCCCCGGTATACTTCCCGCTCCCGTAGGATGTTTACAAGCAAAAACCAAAAGCCCCGCGATAATCATCGCAATTAAAGTAATAAAAATGTATCTCTTTCTCATAAAGATACCTCCGTTAAATATATTTTTTTATAACAAGCGTTTAGAGATAAAACGCCAATTACCAAATTAAAGAATTTATAAAATGAAATTATAAAAGTAGAAAAATTATTTAATAAAAGAATGCCTAATAGGTAAACATAATAAGCGTTAAAAAATAAAGAAGCAAGGCAAAAGTTTAAATTACTGGAAATTGAATTGAATTGAATTGAATTGAATTGAATTGAATTGAATTGAATTGAATTGAATTGAATTGAATTGAATTGAA
>CAKVCG010000011.1 GCA_934725525.1 uncultured Brachyspira sp.
TATGAATAATTAAAAATCAAGAGGGAAATTCTTTATTTAATTTTATACTATTGACAAATAATAAAATTAAATTTATAAACCATTCTTCAAAAATAGTTTGCGCCAACTCTTCGAGTATTCTATTCGTTCTGCCTTGTAAAAATGGCGTCCCTTCTTTATCTTTATTGTAGAATTGAGATTTTGGAGATTGTCCCGTTGTTATATCGACTATATCTCCGAGTTTGACTTCTTTCCAATTTGTATATAATTTATTCATAGTTTGATTATATATTTTTGATTATTTTTTTGGCAATAAATAATAATCAAAAAGAGTAAATATAAATTTTATATTGATAAATTTTTTATTATTAATATAATATCAATAAATCGTTTTTAATTTCCGATAATTTTTAAAAAGGATTTAATAAAAAAGAAATTAAAAACAAATTTTAAATAAGCGAGTGTTAATATGTTTGATTTGGATGTCGTAAACGCTTTCAGCAAAGGCACGGTAATAATATTAAAAAGTTATTTCAATTCAAAAGTTCTTAAAGGCGATGTGAGAATATATAGAAACGCAAACCATGTCGGAGGCGTTATAGTTTTTATAGGAATCACGGGAGATTTAAGCGGAAGATTGATGTTCAATATGAGCAAGGCGACCGCGTTCAAATTGGCGTCCGCTCTCAATTCCGAATCGATTACGATTATTGACGATATATTCGTTTCGACTATAAAAGAATTTGTGAATATGGTTGCGGGAAGCGCAATAAACGATTTATATACGAAACATATCGATTTGGATATGACTCCGCCAGCGATTCTCATGAGCGAGCAGATTGCAATGCTTGAAAAAGAAAACGATAAAATTCTTTCGATTAATTATAAAACCGAATTCGGCGATATATTTATGAATCTAATTTTATTCAATCAATCGAAATCCTAAATTATATTAATGATAAAATTTTTTATATTATTATTTATTTTGGTTTTGTTATTAAAATTTATTATAGATAAAATAATTATAATAAAAAAATCAAATCGCTTTATAAACAAATATTTTTTTGAAGATAAACTTTACTCCGCCGAAGAAGTTTCAAATATTTTCAAATTGGATAAAGAACATTTTTTTTCTCTTATAAACACTCTTGAAAAATATAATTATTTTTCTTTCTTTAATAAAAGAGGAATTATTATGACGAAAGATTTTTATTCAAAATACGAACTTAAATATTTAATAAGACTTTTATCAAAAAAACAAAAACTAAAAATTTAATTCGATAATTTAATTCAATTTGAAGGACATTAAATCTTTTTCTATAGAATTGCTCAAAAATTCCACAAATACATCGTATAAAATCGGGTCTAATTTCACATGCTTTTCAATAAAATCTTCTCTCATTATATTAAGCGCTTCTTCGGGAGTGAAAGTTTTTCCTCCTCTATATTTTCTCGCTGGGTCCATAAGCGCGTCATAAACATCGATAATCTCGAGCATTTTTGCTGGAAAATAAGAGAAAGCCTCGCAATCGTCTATCGCCTTCGCGTTATAAGACATTATTCTTTGAATTTGAAAGCCTTGGTATTTTTCTATTTTCATTTTATGCAATTTTTCGTAGGGTCCGTATCCCAAGCCGTAATATTCATGATGCAACGCTACCGTCAATATAACTTCCAAAGGATATTCGGAAGTTTGACTTACCAATTTATAACTGTTGAATAAATGTTTTTTGATTCTTTCGTAATCTCTTCCGTCCGCTCCCTCGAAATAATCCAAATCTTTAACTTTTCCCACATCATGAAGCAAAGCTCCAACCGAATAAGAATACATTTCCTGCTCTTCCACGCCTTTAATTCCCTGGTCTATGCAGTCTTCCAGAGTTTTCAAATTATCGTATATTTTATATTTTCCGCCAATCGTTTCCACGACTTTATCGTAGAATTTTCTATAGACTTTTCCGTAAACCGTTCTTATATTGTAAACAAGATGTCTTCTTTTAATTAAATTATTATAGAATGTCAAAAAATTAACATAGGAAATAAAAACTCTGTTGGAATGCGCCATTACTCCGCCGTCCGAATAATTTCTTAACTCGGTAAAAACTTTTTGCGTTTCGGTATTGTAAGAAAGCATATTTACTATTGTCGTAACCAACGAGCTTGTAGTTTCTGTAATTTCCTGATTTTCTATTTTGGCTTGGTCTTGAGTTATTTCGTTGTCTTTGATTTTCTTCATGCTTTCAAACATCGTAACTTTGGCTATAAGTCCGACATCGTTTCCAGCGTTTACTATTTGCTGCGCCGTATTTCTATTTATTTTTGTTTTTTCGTCAACTTTAACTTCTTTAAGTTCTTTGTTATAGGTTTCGATGATGCTTAATTTATCCTGATAAGTCATCTTTCCTATTTCTTTGATTCTTTTGTCGAGTTCCTCTTCGCATTCTTTCGGAGTTTTGAATACATAATTCGAGTTTAACAAATTCGATTTTTCATTTTCTTTTATCGTTTTGAATTCTTTAATAAACACTCTGAAATTTTTAGGGACATATAATTTAAGGTTTGCATATTTGGGATTATCTAAAATTAAACTTAACTGCTCCGTGCTGAATTCCACAACTCCTTTTTCTTTATCTAATCTGAATAGCGGGATATTATGGGAAATTAAATAATCTTTTATATCGTCAACTTCGGTTAAACTTAATTCTTCAAATTTATTGGTTAATTCTTCTATTTCTACGCTCATTTTAATTATTCCTTATTTTTTAATTAAAATCTAAAATTATAATTTATAATTAAAGTATATAATATTTTTAAAAAATTTAAATGATAAAAAATTTAATTATTTTTTACTTTTACGCCTTTGCAATGACGATTGAATTTGTCAGAAATTAAATTGCCGTTTTTATCGGTATATTCCTTCCAATAAGGAAAAGTTTTACATTGAGTAGGTTTCGCTTTATGTATAACGCATTTATCTTTTTCGTCCAAAAAATGACAGCGCTTTTCGCCATCCACTTTGATATGATGGCCTAAAGAATCGTCATAATCCAAATATTTGTTTATGAATACGAGCGGATTTAAATTAAGATATTTTGCGGCTTTGGATATATCGCTTTCGTTAAAAAATACATATCCTTTTTCTTTACAACAATTTCCGCAGCCTTTACAAGAGAATTCCAATATAAGATTCTTTTTCTTTTTTGAGTTTGTATTTTTCATTTATAAAGTATGATTTATATAAAATAAAAAATTATTGGACGATTAATCGCGCTCTGCTCCTTAATGTGTTTGCCGAATTAGTTTTTCCCATATTTAAATATACTTGAGCGACTCTCATATAATCATCGTATAGAGCTCTTTTTTCTTCCGCTGTCATATTGTCAACTTTTTTTTTACTTTCTGGAATTATTATGTCTCTATTGAATACCAAAGAATCGGGGTCGGTAAAAATATTTTCGTTCATAACATAAATCGAAGGCCATCTTCTCGCGTCCCCCAATTCGCTCGAGGCTATAGAAGTTAAGGTGTCAGTCCATTTAGTTCTGTAGGTATTGCCTCCTAAATATGAAGTCCGATTTTGATTTAAATTTCGAGTCGGATTTGGCGGAGGATTAGGAATTACGGGAGGATTTGGCAAATTCGGTTGAGGAGTTTCGATATTTGTGTTTGCTTGCGATACGGTATTAGCGATATTATTTGTATCGACAGTCGCAATATTATTCGTTTGTAAATTCGTATTCGCAATACTTTCGTTATTAATATTAGTCTGTTCTATCACAACGTTAATGTCGTTAGTTGGTAAAACTTCATTTGTAATATTATTAATTCCTTCATTATTCGCATCGATTTCGTTAGTCGTTATATTATCATAAAATTCGCCTTCAGAACTGTTTTCTTTATTTACAAAAAATTGGAAGCCCAAATATGCCAAGCCCAAAATTATTATCATAATTCCTATGATGGGCACTAATTTATTGGATTTTTTTTCTTTTTTAATCGTAGAATGAAGCGGCGCTATATAAGGTTCGGCGGGCTTTCTTTCAATCTTGGGAATTCCGCCCGATTTCATTTCGTCTTCAGTCTCTATTATTTTTATATCCTTTCTCTTTAATTCTTCCAATTTTTTACTCGAATATACGCTATAATCTTCAATCGGAGTATCTTCTTCTATCGTAGCGGCTTTTTCTATAGCTTCGTCGATTTCGCTTTGGTTAAATGTCGATTGCTCTATATTTCTTTTTAACTCTTCATCTTCTATCGGACTTTTTATAGTTACGGGCTTTTTGAATATATCGCTCTTGCTGTAAGTATTTTTTGTAAAAGTCTGGACTTCGGATTTTTCTTCGATAACTTCTTTACTTGAATCTTCTTCTTTTTTATCTAATTTATTAATACTGAAATCTACTTTATTTAAACTTTCCATCCTATTTTTTATAACCGAACTTGAAATCGTTTCATTTTCTATATTATTTTCTTTTATATTTTCATCTTTTACCATTAAATGTTTTTTTACGGCTACGGGTTTCGATACGATTTTAGATTTCGCTTTTATAGCTTCTCTTAACAGTTTAATAGATTGTCTTTCCGGTTTTTTATCCATATCGTTTATCTTTATAGGCTCAATTTTTCTTATCGTATTCGTTCCATAAGTTTTTTTATTTAAAGAATTATCATCGCTTTTCTTAAAGGTTCTTGTTCCGGTAGTTTTTTTAACCGATAATTTTCTCTCGGCTTTTTTTACGGGAGAGACTATTTTCTTTTTTAAAGTGGACGTTTGATTTTTAGTCGTTTTCCCTCTTTCCACAGATTTTTTTGGAGCGGAAACTTTTTTTGTAGTTTCTTTTTTTTTATTATTATTTGTTTTTTTTGTAGCCATAATTTTACTCTGTAATATTTTGTTTAATTTTTATAATTATATTTCTTATAGAATTCATTGTTTCATTATCAAATATATTATCTCTTATATTTCCCTTTTTCAATAAATCTATAAGATATTTATTTAAATCAATATTATTTTTTAAGTTATATTTTTTTGCTATATAAACGGCGTCGGACATTGATAATATAACCCTCAATTGATTTCCTTCCGAAGAATATCTATCTATAAGTTTATGCGGGGTGTCTATACCCAAACAACTTAACTTTTTACAAACCGTCCAAAATAAAGGATTAACCGATTGTTTCCGTTTATGTTCTTTTTTATTTTTTATCGTATAAAGAACGGATAAATCTCTAACCTCGAAAGCGCATATTTCGGCAAAAAACTTTTCCTGATACGGCATCAAATAATTATTGCTTTTAGTTTTCGACTCCACTCTAATTATGAATCCGCTTTCCTCCAAACTATCGAGCGATTTAACTATAGTGGCGTTTCCTCCAATTCCCGCTTCGTTTAATATTTGCGAATGAGTTATTCTCGCTATTCCCAATTCGTAATCGTAATTTGAAACCAAAGCTCTATAAATTTCTTTTGCGGAAGGCTGTAATTCTTTCCATTTGGGATTTTCGGTAATATTTTTCGGTATAAAAGAACAAATAGAACTTACGGATAAAAACATATCTTTATCCATAGATTTTAACTGCGACTTATTAATTATATCTATTATATTTTCCAAAATATATTCCCTTAATCTTTTTCGTGTTTTTATTTGTAATATAATACAATGAATTAAAGATAAAATCAAGATGTAGAAATTAAAGATATTTTATATATGAATTTAAGAAAGTATATAAGGTAACACTATAATTACACTTAAATAAATATAAAAAATTATCAATTATTTTTATAATTCGCCAAAAAATCAATATCTTCTTTTCTCAAATAGTTTTTAGGGACAATTATTGCGGAAGTATTATCCGTGTAAATAAAAATTGACTTATCGCTAAAATCTATATTTTTTATATATTTTTTATTAAAAGTCATTTCTCCTCTATCTTCCTTAAAAATAATTTTATCATCGTATATAGTCAAAGTTTTATCGCCAAATACTCCGTTAAGTCTTCCCTCTTTCGCATATTGATAAATTTTCTTTATTATCTTTTTTTCCAAACGATTTTTATAAGTTTTTATTTGAATTATTGAAAAAAGTAAAGATAGTAAAATTACGGAAATGATTATTAAATAATTGTCGATTTTGAAAAACGAAATCATAAACGCAATCAATAATATATAAATAGCCGCTAAAATTATAATAGTTTTTTTAGTCGAAGATTTAATTTGAGAGTTAATTTTTAAATAATGAAGCTGAAAATCTATGAAATCGTTTAATTCCAATTTGTATTTAAATTCTTTCATAATTATTTTATTAATTAAATGTCTATTCCTAAAAAGTTTTTAACCAAAATTCCTATAAAGAAACTTATTCCCGCAACCGTTAAACTTATGCTCGCCATTTCAAAAAATCTATTCCCAAATGGAAGCGATTTTGCGACCGAAACATAATAAGTAAAAATAAATATTATAAACAACACAATAAAAATCACAGCAATCAAAGCGTAAACGCATTTATCGTCTGGAAAAATCAAATAAGGCGTTATTAAAAAACTTACCGTTATCAAATAAACAATTCCCGTATATAAAGAAGATTTGAAAGCGTTTTTATCTCCGTCCGATTTTGCCGAAAGATACTCGGAAGAAGCCATTGATAGAGTCGCCGATATTCCCGTGATTATTCCCGATAGAGCGACAAGTTTATTATTCTGCAACGCGAAAGTCAATCCCGCTAAAGTTCCGCTTATTTCAACGAGCGCGTCGCTTAAACCCAAAACCATAGAGCCGACATATTTCAATCTCTCTTCGTCAAGTATCGCAATTAATTTATTTTCATGTTCCTCTTCTTCAAAAGCGATTTTTTTAGCGTCTGGAATTTCCTCTTCTATTTTGGAATAAATATATTCGGCGTTTTTTTCTCCGCTTTCCATTATTTTAATTACGAAAGTGTAGCCGAATATAACGCTTAAAATAAAAAACTTAAAAACTTTAAATTTTTGAGGTTTTAATTTTTTATTCGTATATTTTTCTAAAGTTTTTGAATGAATTAGTTCCTCTTTAGCTATATCCATCAATACTTTTTTGTCGTCTTCTTTTTTGACAAATTTAGTTAAATTCAAATATACATGATATTCGTTAATTTCGTTTTGTTGCATATTGAGTAAGAATTTCAAAGTTTTTTTGGAGATTTTCATAATAATTCCTAATTGTTTTTAATTTAAATTATTAAATAATTTTATAATAAAAATATTTTAATTGCAAAAATTATTCTTATTGTTTTTGAAATTTTATTTAGATTATTTTAAGAAAATTTTAATTAAAAATTTTAACGCCAATTTTTATTAATTACTTCGTCATAAGTGGGAATAGAATCTATCGCTCCTTTTCTTGTGACTGTTATATTTGAAACTTTAATTGCAAATTCTATAGCTTCTTCGATTGATTCATTTTCGGATAGCATTCTAACTATTCCGCCCAAGAAACTATCTCCCGTAGCCGTAGTGTCGACAACTTTAACATCGTAAGCGTCAAAATCTTTTCTGTTTATTTTATTATTTTCTTTAGTTATTAATTCGCAACCGTTTTTGCCTAAAGTTAAAATAATATTTTTAATACCGCATTCAAAAACATAATCTATTCCGCCGATTATATCTATTTCAGTTTCGTTTGGAATAAGAATATCGATACAACTTAAAAATTTTTCGTCTAACTTCGCCGCTGGAGAAGGATTTAAAATTACGGTTTTATTTAATTTTTTTGAAATACTCGCCACATATTTTGCAATATTATGAAGCAATAATTAAATATAAATCGTAAAAAATTATTACTTCATAATAAATAATAACTCTATTTTTTATTCTTTTATTAAAGTAATCTCTACGGGAATCGTTTTTTCAACCGTTTCGCCGTTTATTATTTTTAAAGCCGTTTCAATCGCTATCGCTCCCATTAGTTCTAAATATTACAACAGCAGTCACCTATTTATAATTATTTTCCTATCATTATATTTAGTATTTCCATATCTGTAGATTTCATTCCTTCTTTAGCAATTTTTCCTATACTTCTTATAGTATTATCGACATTATCTTGAACTATACCTTCGCCATATTTAAACGCTTGTCCAATATTATTGCTTAAAATAAATCCCAAAATACCGCCTTCTACTGAAGACGCTATTTTTGCAGCGCAAGAAGATTTAGCGCCATCACAAATTATTCCACCTATATTTGCGATAGCGTTCGTTATAGTATTTGATATATCTTCAAAGGTTCCTCCATACAAAAAAGATATTCCGGCTGCTGCTGCAGTTCCAGCTGATACGGCACCGCAAAAAGCGGATAACTTACCTATATATTTTTTCTGCAATATAGCTACTAAATTACTTAAAACTAGAGCTCTTAAAAGTTTTTCATGCGAAACATTTAATTCTTTTGCATATTCTATTACGGGAACGGAGACCGTAATGCCTTGATTTCCACTTCCTGAATTTATAACCACCGGCATTAAAGCTCCTCCCATACGAGCATCGCTTCCGGCAGCTGCCATAGCTTTGGCTCTTACTCTAACATCGCTGGAATCATAGGAATTCAGTATTGTCTTACCCACTTTAGCTCCATAATCATTTAAAATTCCTTCTTTAGCTATTTGATAATTTAAATTTATTTGATTATCTATAATATTTTTAATATCATCTATATTAACTATATTTGCATATTCATAAATATCTTTTATATTTAATAAATCTCTATTAATATCCTCTGGACTAATATTTACATTTTCATCTATAAAAATTAATTTTCCATTTTTTATTATTTTAGATATATGAGTATGCGATGACTTAATTTCTACTGTGGCGCTATTGTTTTCATAAATAGCATCTACTATTATTTGCAAATTTTCTTCGCCTTCTATAAGCTCACATTTACAAAAATTATTATTAATAAGATTTTTGGTAATTTCTATATCTTCTTCTCTTACATCTGATAAAACCTCTAAATTCTTTTTGGCATTACCAGCCACTACGCCTAAAGTTACAGCCACATCTATACCTTTAAGTCCACCTGAATTTGGAACAATAACCCCTTTAACATTTTTAATTATATTTCCGCTACATTTTATAGCTATAGAATTCGGCATGACCCCAAGCACCTCTCTAGCTTTTGCTCCAGCAAAAGCTATTGCTATAGGTTCCGTGCAACCTAATGCAGAAATTAATTCTATTTTCAATATATTAGTATAAGTATCATAAATATTTTTATTCATAAAAACTCCATTATGTTTAAAATTCTTATAATAATTATTGTAAAGTATTTATAATCATATTAATTAATTCTTCTATCTGATATAACATAGTTACCGCTCCTGGATCTAAATGCCCAACTCCCTTATTAACTTGATATGATGCTCTACCCTTGACAGCCTTCATATATTTTGTTGCTTCTGTTCCTTCTTGTGCTTTTTGTTTTGTTAAAACCAAAGTTTCCACTAAATTGTCGTTATCGATATTTTTTGATAGTTCATTATAAGCCATGTATAAAGGATCTATCATAGTCTTATCACCCGGTTTACACTTACCTCTATCCATCATAGAAGTCAATTGAGCGTAAAAAATATCTTTCATAGTATTTTTATCTATAAATTCTTTACCTGAAACTACTTTTGATGCCGATAGGTAAGCTCCTCCGTATAAAATACCAGAAGAACCTCCTATACCAGACATCATAGTCATACCTATCTTTTTAAACATTTCTTCAAAAGATAGCTTTTCTAATTCTTCCGACATATCCATAAGTTTCTTAAATCCCATATTTATATTTACCCAATGATCCCCATCCCCTGTTTTAGAATCCAAATCGGTTATATATTCTTTATTGTTATGAATTATTAAATAAGCGTTTTTTAGATATTGTATGTAATCTTTTTGAAAAATTTTAAAATCCATAGTCTAATCCTTAAAATATATTTAATCCCGGAGTCTTGCATGGATAATCAAGCAATTCTTTTAATTCATCATCAAGTTTTAAAATTGATAGTGAACACCCAGCCATTTCTAAAGAAGTCATATAATTTCCAACAAAAGTTTTATATACTTTTATACCATGATAAATTAATATATCATTAATATCATTATTTAAAATATATAATTCCATAAGTGGAGTCCCTCCCAAACCGTTAACCAATAATGCTACTTCCGAATTGGAGTAATCATAGTCATTTAGTATAGAAGAAGTTAAATTCTCTGCTATTTGTCTTGATGTTAATTTATGAGTTCTATGTATACCTGGCTCTCCATGTATACCCATACCAATTTCAATTTCATTATCATCTATTTCAAATACGGGTTTACCTACGCCTGGCAATATACAGGAATTTAATGCCACTCCCATACTCCTGACATTACTAATAACTTTTTCAGCGACACGCTTTACTTCTGATAGAGCTGATAGTTTTTCCGCTTTTGCTCCTGCGATTTTATGAACGAAAACGGTTCCCGCTATTCCTCTCCTACCTGTAGAATATGTGCTATCTTCAACGGAAACATCATCCTTGACTATAACAGAATCGATTTCTATACCCATATCTTTAGCCAAATCCATAGCCATTTCAAAATTCATTATGTCGCCGGAATAATTTTTTATTATAAGTAACACACCTTGACCCATATTGACAGATTCTATGGCTTTTATAATTCTATCTGGACTTGGAGAAGCGAATACATTACCACATACGGCGGCATCAAGCATTCCTGTTCCTACATAGCCAGCATGCGAAGGTTCATGCCCACTTCCACCGCCAGAAATTAAAGAAACCTTATTTTTTAGATCCTTTCTAAAAATAACCTCAGCATCCGGTATATAAGAAATATATTCGCATGACTTATATAAACCCTTTAACATTTCGCTTACGACATTTTCAGCATTATTAATAATTTTTTTCATTTTTATATACTCCAATAATATTAATATATTTTTAGATACCTAAACCAAGATATGCTTTTTTTACATCATCATTATTTAATAAATTTTCAGCAGTATCATGTATGTGTATCTTGCCTGTTTCCATAACATAGCCCCTATTTGATATTTTTAAAGCCATATTGGCATTTTGCTCCACTAATAAAACTGTAACACCTTGCGAATTAATAACTTTAATTAAGTTAAAAATTTGCATTACTATATTTGGAGCAAGCCCCAAAGAAGGTTCATCCAGTAATAATAATTCAGGCGAAGACATCAAAGCCCTGCCGATAGCGAGCATCTGTTGTTCACCGCCACTTAAAGTGCCTGCCAATTGCTTTCTACGATTTTTTAATATCGGAAATAACACATACACATTTTCCAATATCGTATTTACCTTTTTTCTATCGTCCATTATATACGAACCTAGAAATAGATTTTCTTCTGTAGTTAAATTTGGAAAAACTTCTCTTCCTTCAGGGGATAAACTTAACCCAAGCCTAACTACTTTATATGGCAATAGACCACTTATTTTCTTATTATGATATAAAATTGAACCGCTTTCAGATTTTATCAATCCCATAATAGTATTCATTAATGTTGTTTTACCTGCTCCATTATTACCAACTAAAGCAACTATTTCGCCTTTTTCTATTTTTATACTTACATTTTTTAATGCATGTATATTTTTACCATAAAAAGTATTTAACTCCATAACTTCAAGCATATTTTATTCACCTCCAAGATAGGCTTCTATAACTTTTTTATTATTTGCTATATCCTTGGGAAGCCCTTCTGCTATTTTTTTGCCATGGTCTATAACATGTATATTATCTGATATATTCATAACAACACTCATATCATGTTCTATTAAAACTATAGTAAATCCTCTAAATTTTAATGCCTTAATAAATTCCATTAAATCCAAACTTTCTTGTGGGTTCATACCCGCTGCTGGCTCATCTAACAATATAAGTTTAGCCCCCGTAGCTATAGCTCTTGCTATTTCAACTTTTCTTTGATCTCCATAAGGTAAATTAGACGCATACTCACTTATTTTATCTTTTAGATTTATCATTTCTAATATTTCTATAGCTTTTTTAATATTTTTATTTTCTTCACTTTTATATTTTTTTGTTCTGAATAACGCACTAAAGAAATTATAATTAGTATTAATATGAGAACCAACTAATATATTTTCGATAACTCTCATATTTTTAAAAAGTCTAATATTCTGAAAAGTTCTTGATATTCCTAACTGAACTATTTTTTGAGGCATAAAGTTATTTATTTTATGCCCTTCAAAAATTATATCACCCATAGTAGGAAGAGTAATTCCTGTTAATAGATTAAATATAGTAGATTTACCAGCGCCGTTGGGTCCTATAATACTGGCTATTTCACCTTTATTTATTGTAATATTTACGGAATCGACAGCGACTAATCCCTCAAATCTTTTGGTCAAATTAATAATTTTTAAAAAATCCATAAATGAAATCCCACTATAAACTATTAGGCAATTTATACGGCTTTTTTACCTGTCCACCCATTATTCCTTGAGGTCTAAAGCGCATCATACATACTAAAATAATACCGTAAACTATAAATCTAAACCTATCTACAAATCTTAATAACTCTGGAAAAGAGACCAATATTATAGCGCCAATTATCATACCTTTCAAAGTTCCCATTCCACCCAATATAACTATGCTTAATATCATTATTGATGTATCAAATACAAATGTATTAGGGTCTATATAGCTTGTCATATGAGCGTAAAAAGAACCCGCTATCCCTGAAAACAAAGCTGATAAAATAAAAGACAAAACTTTATATACAGTTGTTTTTATCCCCATTAGAGACGCGGCTAATTCGTCCTCTTTAATAGCTATAAAAGCTCTTCCAATTTTAGAATTTATAATAAAATAACAGGCAAGTAATATTATAGTTAATAATATTAACACTAAAAAATATAACCCGTTATTAACTAAAGTTAATTCAAATCCAAACAAAGACGGTTTAGGTATTCTCGATATTCCTAAAGGTCCGTTTGTTAGTTTATCAAAATTAAGTAAAAATATTCGTATAACCTCTCCAAAACCTAAAGTCGTAATAGCCAAATAAGTCCCTGATAAACGCAAGCTTGGAAGTCCAATTAAAAATCCAAATATAGCGGAAACTAATCCGGCACAAACAATAGCTATAAAAAAATTAATACCAAATCTCGTGGATAAAATAGCGGAAGTATATGCCCCTATGGCATAAAATGCCGCATTTCCAAGAGAAACTTGCCCAGCATATCCTGTAACTAAATTTAGTCCTAAAGCTAAAATGGAATATATACAAATCATTATAATTATTCTTAAATAATATCCGTTTATGCCAGTAAATGGTAAAATCAGAATTACTATAGTTAGTAAAATAAATATAAATTTTCTATACTTATCCAACTTATTAGCTATAGAATTAAACATATAAATAAAATTATTAATCATACTTTTATTATTCCTTTCTTTCCAAAAATACCAACAGGTTTAAATATTAGAACCAAAATTAGTATTATAAAAGCAATAGCATCTCTATAATTTCCACCTAAAAATGCTGTCGCCAAATTTTCTGATATTCCAACTATCAAACCGCCAATTATAGAACCATGCAAAATCCCTATGCCCCCTAAAACAGCGGCAGCAAAAGCTTTCATACCTATTACAACGCCCATATTAGGGTAAACTACTTGATAATAACTGCTAATTAATACCGCCCCTATACAAGCAGATACTCCTCCTAGAAAGAATGTAAATGCTATAATAAAGTTAACATTAATACCCATTAGGTTTGCAGCTTTTCTATTTTGTTCTATACCTCGCATTGCTAATCCAGTTTTTGTTTTATAAATAATAAAAGTTAAAATTATCATTAATATCAAACATGTTGAAAATATCATTATTTGCTGAGAATTAATCATTAAACCTGATATTGTTATATAACTAACTTCAATTATTCTTGGGAAACTTTTTCTTTCACTACCAAATACAATCATCAGTCCGTTCTGTATTATATAAGAAATTCCTATAGTAGTAATCAGAGCAGATATTGGTAAAGAATTTTTATCTCTTAACGGTCTTAATGCCGTCCAATCAATAAGTATGCCAAGTATACCTGTTAATATCACGCTTAATAATACACCTATTATAAGCCCGAATCTAAAAGTTATAAACATAAGTGCCATATGAGCCCCAAAAGCATATACGGAACCATGTGAAAAATTAACTAACTTTAGGATGCCAAAAACTAATGAATATCCTACGGCTATAAGTCCATAAACCATTCCTAAAGATATTCCGTTTATTATTTGTTCAATTATAAACATTATTTATTTCCTTAAATTTTTACTTTATTTCTACAAATTGTCCGTTCTCAATTTTTACCCTGGTAAAAACCTTTTGAGCATCTCCTATTTCATTAAAAGTAGTTAATCCCGTTACACCGTTATATGTAATATTATACATTTGGTTTTTAATAGATTCCCTATCTAAAGAGCCGGCTTGCTTAATAGCCTCTATTAAAATTCCAACGCTATCATAAGCTTGTGCTGTTAAACTACTTGGTATATTGCCATATTTACTCTCATATTCATGGACAAAGTTTTTTATATCCTCTCTATCGCTAGCATGAAAAAATATAGCAGGGAAAACTATTCCTTCAACAGCATCTCCTCCCAGTTGTATCAATTGCTCACTGTAAGCGTTAGAAAAACCCACTATAGCTATATTTGGATTAAGAGCTTTATATTGCCTAGTAAAGGGAGCCAATGTATTATACATACCAACAACAATAACAACATCCACACCTGCATTATTTAACTTACTAATACTTGGCATGTAATCATCAGATCCTTCTATAACTTCTTCATGCGCCACAACTTTAGCGCCTAATTTAGATACTAAATCTTTAGTAATTTGCGCTGTAGATGTTCCCCAATCTGTTCTAACAGATAATATGCCAATACTTTTCTTATTCAAATACTCCAAAGCTAATTTAACTCCTTCTTCAGCTTCAACAACTATTACGGTATTATTTCTGAATATATAATCTCCCTCCTTTGAAAAATCTGGATGCGAAGCCGATGGTGAAATATTAACTAATTTAGAACTTTGATATACTGGAGAAGCTACCATACAAACTCCACTAGCAAAATGTCCTATAACGCCAACAAAACTTGAATCGGATACTATTTTTTGGGCTATAGAGGCGGCCTCTTCACCAGAATTTTTATCATCAAATGACTCTATTACAACTTTCCTACCAAGAACACCGCCATTAGAATTATATTTTTCAGCCATTAATTCAGCTGCATTTCTAAATCCTATTCCATATTCGGCATTGTCTCCTGTCATAGGTCCGGCAACCGCTATTTTTATAATATCTTCTTTAGAGCCTGAGCAACTTGTTATAGATATTAATGCAAAAACAAACAATAAAAAATTTTTCATAATATATACTCCTTTATTTATTAAAATTAACTTTACATGTTTTATTACATTTAGCAATCGTTTCAGGTAAATTAAAATTATAACCCATAGTTTCAGCTATTCCTCTATCTCCGTCCATAGCTATATCGCATAAAAGTTCTATCTTTTCATCGCTTATGCCTAATTTTTTCCAAGCATTTACTAAAGGGCAATAATTAAATTCTATGTAAAGCTTGTCATTATCTCTATCTTTGAATTTCATTTCAAAATTCTTTATAGTTTCTTCATTAACAAATGAATATCCAAAACTATCTAAACTGTCTTTATTCTTAGTGCTATTTTTTATATTTTCACCATGTATATGACCACATTTTCTTATGGCATTTCTTGCCATTTTTTCGGCATCTATGCCCATTTTCTCCGCTTCTTCATACATTAAAGCCATCCAAGTAGCTCTATGTTCAATAGCAGCTCTTAATAGATTTATTGTATGCTCTTCTATAGTTGGATTATTATGTATTCCACTCATAACTAAACTCCTTAGTTTTTTATTTATCTGTTATATAATAATAATAAATAAATTTAATTTTGTCAATAGTTTTCTATAAAAAAAAATAAATTTTATTTTATAGAAAATATTTCATTATTTACATTTTGATTTATTTAATATACAATTAAATAAATTACTTTATAAAGGAGTTATATTAAAAATGGAAAATTTACACCTAAATATAAAAAACAAACATATAGAGCTTGATACTACAGATAAAGCAATAATAAAATCTTATAAATATATAGCTAAAGGCATAGCTAATTTATTTGGTAAATATTGCGAAGTTGTTGTTCACTCATTAGAGAAATACGAAAACGCTGTAGTTTTTATAGAAAATGGGCATAATTCAGGTCGTTCTGAAGGAGCTCCTATAACTGATCTAGGATTAAAAATAATTAATAATAATGAATTTGAATTTTTAAAACCATATAAATCTAATTTCCCTAATGGAAATAGGTGTAAATCTATAACTATTCCTATAAAAAATAATAATAAATTAATAGGGTTATTATGTATAAATTTAAATATTGAAATTAGTTTATTAGATTTTGCTAAATACATAGTATCTAATGATGACAGTGAGCATGAAATTACAGAAAGCTATAGCTCTAATATAGATGAAATGATGAAATCAATATTAGATAAAAACATAGAAGATATAATTTTAGACAGATTAATTCCAAATCAAGAAAAAAATAAAAAAATAATATTAAAACTACAAGAAGTAGGGTTTTTTCAGCTAAAAGGTTCTGTAGATGTTTTAGCTAAAAAATTAAAAATTTCACCTCACACTATATATTCAAATATTAAAAAATATATATAATAACTCATAATATATAAATACTTGCAGAATAATCATTTAAATTATAAATTAAAATTCTAATATAAAATATTGATTTTTTACCAAATCAACTATAAAATAAAATGTTTTGTTTTTTATGCATAAATATTATGTGAAAAATTTTTAGCGAGGAAATCGATTATGGAATTAAAAGACTACATAAGAAGTATTCAAGATTATCCTAAAGAAGGAATTTTATTTAGAGATATAACGACTTTATTAAAAGATAAGGACGCATTTAAATTGGCTATAGATAAAATGGCGGAACAAGTTAAAGATAAAAAAGTAGATTTGGTTGTCGGAGCGGAAAGCAGAGGTTTTTTAATCGGTTCGGCTTTGGCTTATAAAATGAATTGCGGATTTATTCCCGTTAGAAAAAAAGGAAAATTGCCTTATAAAACTATTTCGGAAGAATACGCTTTAGAATACGGAACTGACACTTTATATATGCATGAAGACGCGATAAAAAAAGGCGATAATGTTTTAGTCGTTGACGATTTAATCGCTACGGGCGGAACGGCTTTAGCTATGATTAAAATGGTTGAAAAATTAGGCGGAAATGTAATAGGCTCTTCTTTTTTAATAGAGCTTGAAGAATTAAACGGAAGAAAAGAGATAGAAAAATATCCGATAAATGTTTTGATTAAATACTAATCTTTTTTTATAAATTAACGGTAGGATAAAGAAATACTCGAACGTCCTACGGTTATAAGTCCTGTTGACCTATCCGAAAGTTTTAATTGTATTGATTGACTTCTGTCTGTATCGTTTCCTACAGTCCAAGAATTTTTTTGAGGCTCAAAAAGTCCGACTTTAACTTCGCTTGAAGATTTTTCGCCTAAAAATATTTTTACATCGTAATATGTAATAACTATTCCTTTATAACCTTTTACTATCTCTTCGCTGATTTTTAAAGGCGCTACAAGAGAAATATTTTTTATATTCTGTTCATTTATATTTTGAGAGCTATTTTTTCCCAATACATAATAAATTTTATCGTTTATTTTTACCGACAAAACCTCTCCGTCCGCTCCATATTCTTTGATTATTATTTTAGATTCTTCTTCCTCTTTTTTTTCAGTCGTTGGCGTAGATTCTTCTATTTTTTCTGGGATTTCTGAAATGGTTTTACATCCCGCAAAAAATAATATAGTAGCGAAGATAATCAATATATTCTTAAACATAAACGTTTCTCCAAATTTTTTATAATAATAAAATCGTAAAAACCAATTATTGTAAAAAATAAAATCTTAATATTAATTTCGGAAATAAATCAAATCGTATTATAAATTATTTTGTAAACCCCTTGTTGTTATATTTATAATTACGGTAAATTTTTTAAAAAATTTGCCTCAAAATGCTTGACAAAATTTTAAAATATGTTATATTTTAGACAATTATAAATATAAAAAGTATTGGGGAAAGTATGTATGTCCTTGCTAACAAGACAAGACAAGACAAGACAAGACAAGACAAGACAAGACAAGACAAGACAAGACAAGACAAGACAAGACACTAATACTTTAAACTTTTCAATACTCCCTCCTTTTTCTAAAGGGGCGGGAAATTATTGCATTTTTCAAAACTTTATATATAAAGATAATTTGATTATTTTTTTCATTAAATTCCTAACTATTATTTTAATTGGGTTTTTCAAAGATATTTTTACCTTCGGAAAACCCAAAATTTATTTTAAAACTTTTAATAATTTTAATTTTGATAATTCTTTTAACATTAATGATTTTTGTGAATATTATTATGAAAATAATATTTTAATAAAAAAACTTAACAATGCCGAAAGAAACGGCGAAGGAGAAAAAAATGCGATTTAATAAAATCGGACAAACAATTTTATTGGCTTTAAGCCTAACGGCGATAATTTACGCCATAAGTTGTTCGGGAGCGGATGCCACGAAGCCCGAAGACTTGAAACCCGACTTGGGAAAAGAGCTTGGCTCGGGAAGAAGAACGGCGTCAAACCTTACTCTTCAAAATAATGCCGACAAAACTGGTAAATATGTATTAGTAGCTGGAGGAACAGGCAACTTTTTTTCAGGTCAATTAGTTTCTGGTTATACGAACGGAGCGGGAGTAACGGTTACGGGCATATCAAAAGTTACCTACAACAATTCGGGAACAAATACCGACATTACGGGAATTGCTACTCCCGTTTATAACGATGCAGGCGGAGTTTATAGAGTCAATTTTAATACTACGGATGCCAATATAACCACTGTAGATATTGAATATAGCTATAAATTAAAACTTGCTCCAGCCCAAGCTCCAAAAACGCCTCATACTAAAATGGATATAAATAAAGATACTACCAATTGGACTTCTTTAAATTTATATTCCGTAATAGAAGGTTCGAGCGAAGGCAGTTTATTTGGCAAAACTTATGTTTATGGAGCGACTGCCGATATAAGTTCCTCTCCTACGAGCTTTAGCAACGGTTTGATTACGAATAATATATTGACTAATCTTTCAATACCAGCTAATGGCATGTATAAACTTTGGATATATTAATTTAGGAGGTAATAATTATGAAAAAAGTATTAAATATATTAATTTTATTATGCATACTTTCAGCATATTCATTCGCTCAATTATCAACCAATATGCAAACTATGATTAATAATTTGGATATGTCGGCAAAGAAGAGAGCGACTGCGGGAGAGTTTTCAAGCGATAGCGATAAACTAAATGCTAAAAATGTTTTTGATTTAAATAGAATAATATTTTCGGCGGGATATGTTCCTAATTTAAACTCAAGTTCAAATCAAGTTATTCAGGCTTTCTTCGGAGTTCCTATATTAAATAACGCTATGTATTTTGGTTTTGCTGGAGCTTATGCTATGAGCGAGCGAAGAAGCGATTATGCAAATCCAACGGGTGCTGGAACAGCTTTAAACAGCTATTATTTAGCTAAAAATGTGACTACGGCATCTTCTTTTGCTATTCGTCCAGTTTTGAAAATAAACGATATGGTTTCTATTCATTATATGATAGCGAGAGGCGGAGTAAAATCTTCCACAAACGGATACACTTCTTATATTGACGGCGATAATTTTAGAGTTATTACGAATTCGGTTGCAAATACCGAATGGGTTCATGAAGTTGCCGTTGGATTGAAGTTTGGAGAGATGAAATTCAAAATTCCTTTAAGATTTTATATAGATAATAACAGTTATACTAAAACTTATTCGAGAGAGATTTCTGGTAATTTTGTGAACGATTTAAATTACGGAAATAGCGAGAATATAACGGCAAGCACCAACGGAGGCAATTCTCCAGTTCAAATGATTTTAGCTCCAGAATTCTATATGCCATTAGTTTCGGGTCCAATGACGGGAATAAACGCCGCTCTTACTTTAGGTTTCGATATTTATAATCCTTATAAAAAGACTTCAAATTATACAAACGCGACAACCGAAACTAAAAACGAAACAGGAACATACAGAAACACCGATAATAGCAGCTCGGTTACAGAAATGAAAAAAATATTCGGTATGGACTTCGATATAAACGCCTATCCTACTTTGGAATGGAATTTAGCGGATAACAGAGTTCAGTTGATTATGGAGCCAAAAGTCGGAGTATCCGTTAGCTTTTGGAAGAGAAACGAAGCTACGGTTACTTATAAATCGGATAATACTTCATACTCCCAAGCGGCCGATGGAACTGTGAATGAAGAGACTACATCTTCCGAAGATTCTCGAAACAACTCTTATACATATAGTAAATACTCACTCACAACAACTACTCCGTATGTGGAATTGCCAATAGGAACGGTATTTACTCCCGTTAATTGGTTTGAGTTCAGAGCGGGTTTAAGTTATAGATTGGCTTTCCCTATGAATAATTATTCGTATGAATATTATCATGGAGGAAAAGCAAAAACATTTAGCTATACTTTTGAATCTTCTATGGATTTATTTACGGGACTTGGTTTTATAATCGGAGAAGATTTCTTTATAGATTTGTTCTTGGTTGCTGGCACGGAATTTGCGGGCGCATCGACAGGAAAATCTATATTTGATATAAACGCTTGGGGCGCTCAATTGTCGTATAGATTATAAGTTTAGATAATCTTTTTCAGATTTTTTGATAACATATTTTTACTCAGGGTATGTAGAAATACATGCCCTATTTTTATTGTCATTTATTTATGCGGGATTGCTTCGGGCTTTGCCCTCGCAATGACGAAATAGAAAGCGCTATGACAATGCGAAAAATAAAGGCTGCAATGAATGAAGAGAAAAAAAATAATATCATAATAGCGATTTTATTTTTTCTTCTTTAAATTATTTATAGCAAGAATTAAAATATGCGCAACCGACATATCAATCTCTGGGATTCTTAAAGCCTGAGATATATTATAAGGTTTAAATTGTTTTAATTTATTTAT
>CAKVCG010000012.1 GCA_934725525.1 uncultured Brachyspira sp.
TATCCTTGATTTGTATTCCATATTTTAGTCGTTATAAAAACTTTCTCTCTATCGATTCCCGTTTTTCTTATAGCTTCGCCAAGCTCTCTTTCGTTATCGTAGAATTGAGCCGTGTCAAATTTTCTATATCCCGAATCTATAGCCCATTTTACTGCGTTATACAATTCTTTTTTATCGGTTATTTTATATATTCCAAGTCCTAAAATCGGCATTTCGATTCCGTTGTTTAATTTTACATTTATCATTTTACATCTCCTTTTTTCGATATATTATATAATATTTTAAGAATAAAATAAAAGGGTTAAATATTTGTTTTTTAACGATATAATAAAATCTATGAGCAAAATAACGCTTTGAAAGTTGCAGAGCCTAATATCAATGAAATAGATTGCCACGCCGATAAATCGGCTCGCAATGACTCTGTTTCGTCATTGCGAGGCAGTGCGAAGCGCAACGAAGCAATCAATAAAAAAGTGGATTGTCACGCCTCACTTCGTTCGGCTCGCAATGACGAAAAAAATAAAATATCAAATGCAAATGACAACGAAAATAGCACCGTCATTGCGAACGATAGTGAAGCAATCCACAATAATACCGAAGAAGATTTAAAAAATATACTTGTAGGAAAAACGCTAAAGATATATTAGAATTTTCAAAAATATATAGCCTTCCTATAGATATAAAATATATTTTGAGAGATAAACTCGAAATTAATATTAACGATAATTTAGATTGGGATAGATTAGCGCTTGACGGATGCGTATATTTGAATAATAAGGGTTATCCTAAAATTTGGATTAATAGCTCCATACCTGAAAACAGATAAAATTTTACATTAGCTCATGAGTTAGGACATATCATTAACGATATATTGCCTAATATAGAAAAATATAAAAATCCTATAGAAAACAATTATTCTACTCTATATAGAAACGACAATATAAATAAAATGGCTAATAGTTTTGCAGCCGAACTTTTAATGCCTAAAGAGTTTATATATTAAAGAAGCTAAAAATCTTACCGAAAGCAACGATTTTGATACTTTGACTTTTGAGCAAGTTATTAAAAGAATGTCAAATAGATTTAGAGTGTCTTTTGACGCTATGAAATGGCAACTTGTTAATTTAGGATATATAGAAAAATCCAAAATATTTTAATTCTTCTTTTTAATCGGAAGCAATCTTTCCAATTCGGTTTTTGACACTTGAGTATTTCCGATAATAAGTCGCATTACTTTTATATTCTCTTCGTCTCGCAAAGAATTTAAAATATCTTCCAAAGAATAATTACAATTTGCATTTTTGGACATGTAAATAACATTAACATGATTTTCGCAGACAAATTCTTTTTCGTCAACTATTGCCGATTTTATATTTATATCTTTCGATGAGCCCGTTATTCTATTTACTACAACTACCCTACTCTTCATTATTAAATTACTCGGGATATTTTTTATATATTGATGTTTATTCTTCGTATTTGGAATTCTAATTTTTCCGTCAATAATATTTGAAGCCCAAATTAAAAGAGTAGAATTATTTTTATCGTTAGTCAATTTTTCTTTATGCTCGTTCCAAACTATAGAACCCGTTTTTACTCCGAAGCCGATTTCTTTTAAGGAAACCGTATTTTTATAAACTTCATTCAAAAATTTTTTATCTTCCGTAAAAATCGTAATTCCGTTTTTTTCAAAAATATATTTATTCGATTTTTTTGAATTAGTTTTCTTCAAAATTATAAGCATAACTTTTTGATTGGCAGAATGAAAATTATCCGCTCCGTCAATTATATGCAAATATTCCAAACTCGAATTTTTAATTATATATTCCCGCAACTTTGAAAAATAAGCGCCGTTATTCATCGAAGGCGGAACGACATAAGCCAAATAACCGCCGTCTTTAAGAGCCTCCAAACCGATTTTTATAAACAACGAAAAAATATTTATTCTTCCTTTGATTATCTCAAAATGTTTAGCTTTAAGTTTTTCGTTTAATCTGATTTCAAAATACGGCGGATTTCCGATAACATAATCGTATTTATTCTTTATATCAATATTCAAAGCGTCAATATTTTTTATATTAGAATTTTTTATAAGCTTGGAAGCTACATCAACCAAATTTTTATCGATTTCAAAACCGTTTAGATTTGGATTTTTAAAATATTTTTCGCATGAAAGCAAAAATTCTCCGCTCCCGCAAGCTGGGTCCAGAATATATGCGTTATCTTTTTTCGGCAATTTTGAAAGCAAAAGCTCTCTTATAGATTTTGGCGTAAAATACTGCCCGAGATTTTTTCTTTTCTTCAAGTCGGCGTTATTCAAATAATCTATGCTTTCTTTGGTATATTCTTCGGTTAAAATTTTTTTCATTAAATATCCATTATCAATTTATTATATTATATCATAGGAATTAACTTTATGACGAATTTTTTTTATTTAACCTATTGACAAAAAATTAAAACATGCTATTATTAAAAATAATTAACAAAAAAAGAGGTAAAAATATGTATAGTGTAAATTCCTTAAGCAAAGCAAAGCAAAGCAAAGCAAAGCAAAGCGTGAATTACGCGCTTTAACCAACAATCCTTTCAAAACATTTCTTATCACATTATTATCATTAACATTACTATTCTCAATTAGCTGTAGTAATGAAGGAACGACAGGCGGAGACACGGGAGACGACTATTGGTATAATCCCGATACAAACGATATCATACCACCGCCTTCAACACCAGGAAAACTCACCGCTTCGGCTACAAAAAATATCACAATAAATATAGCCAATCAAAAAGTGCATTCTGCGGGAAGCCTATCTTTTTGGGTTAGTCCCTACGAATTGGGAAATGCGGGAAATTTCACGGTATCTATTGACAGCGTAGCGAAAGCGACTGGAAATAGTAGCTCGTTAGAATTGACGACAGCGGATTTTAGTAGCCTTACCCCAAGCTCAAAAAAATTGACTTTATCGGAGGCTGGTTTGACTAAAGTTAATTCGGCAAGCGGTTTGGTGGATGCTACGGCTTATAAATACGATATAACATTTAAATTTACGACTACTTCGGATACGGTTTCTAATAAAACTGCTTCATACACATCTACCGTTAGTTTATATAAAGTTGTGTCTGTAACAAAGGATATGTTAAAAACTATGATAACATCAACTCCTAAAAAGCAAAATATCCCAAATCGTAGCAGAATTGACGGACATAACGACTATTTTTCGATTGACTTTAGTCAGGCATCAATTTCTTATGATTTTAAGCCTGTAACTATACACCAGACGGCAGGAATGATTACTACTCCTCAAAATAAAGCTTCAACTTTCTCTCCATCTGCCAGTGGCTTAAAAACTCTTCGATTTGGAACAACCGATACACGAAAATTTATTTCTTCTGGTTATTGTAAGACGCATACAATAAGCGGAAGTTCAGGCAATAGTGTAGATTATGTTCTTGATTTGAATTATGTATTTACATTGAAGAGCGGTTATGTTTTGGATGATAGTATTTCTTTCATAACAAACGAAGGATTAACTCTAAAAGTCATGTTTTTAGGTAAAGGTAAATGGGTAGAAGATTTATTTTTATAAAATAAGAATATCATAAAGTAGATAAAAAGGCATCGTATTTATTTGCGGTGTCTTTTTTATCCTTGAAAATATTTCCATAATATATTATAATGCAAATAATAATTTTCATAAATTTAGTTTAATATGGGAAATCAATAAATGGATAATTTGGACGAGATTTACAATTTCTTAAAAAGCAGTATAGAAAAAGCGGATATTCAATCGAAAATAGACGATATAAGAGTCGCCTATTTGGGAAAGAAAGGAAAAATTACAGAATTATTAAAAAATTTGTCTTCGATAAATAATTTGGAAGAAAAAAGAGAACTTGGAAAAAAAATAAACGAGATAAAAAATTTCTGCGAAAAAGCCTTAAACGATAAGAAAAAAGCTATTTTAGAAAAAGAATTTTTAATCTCTCTTCAAAAAAATAAAATCGATATAACAATGCCGGGAAGAAGACCAAAATCTGCAAATATAAATATTTTAACGAAAGTAGAAGAAGAAATAGTTTCGATATTAACCGACATTGGTTTTAGAGTAGCCGAAGGAAACGAAATTGAAGACGATTTTCACAATTTCGAGGCTTTGAATATTCCTTATTATCATCCTTCGAGAGACAGTCATGATTCTTTTTTTATTTCTAAAGAACATGTTTTAAGAACTCATACTTCGGGAATGCAAATAAGAACGATGATGGAAACTCAACCTCCGATAGCGATAGTTTCGCCGGGAAAATGCGCAAGAAGAGACGCTATAGATTCAAAACATTCTCCCGTATTTCATCAAGTCGAAGGTTTATTAGTTGACAAAGGAATAAGTTTTAACGATTTGAAAGGAATATTGGAGCTTTTCTGCAAAAAAATGTTCGGAGACAAAACTAAAATAAGACTGCGTCCCGATTATTTTCCGTTTGTAGAACCTGGAGCGGATTTAAGCGCTACTTGTGTTATATGTGCGGGAGAAGGTTGTAAAACTTGCGGAGGCGAAGGCTGGCTCGAGCTAATGGGAGCGGGAATGGTTCATCCAAATGTGTTTAAGCATGTAGGTTATGAAGCGGGCAAATATACGGGATTCGCGTTCGGTATGGGAGTGGAAAGAGTAGCCATGATAAAATACGGAATTATCGATATAAGAATGTTTTACGAAAGCGATATAGATTTTTTAAAACAATGGTAATTAATTTAATTTTAATATTTTTAATAATTATGAATAAAACAATTTTAATAAGTAAATCGAATAGAAAATAGAGGTAGAAAATGAAAGTTCCATTGAGTTGGCTTAAAGAATTCGTTAATTTGGACGATTTTACTGCGGAAAAAATTGCAAAAGAACTTACTCTTGCGGGAAGCGAAATCTCTTCAATAGAAAAAGTCGGGGGAGACATAAACGGAGTTATAATCGGAAAAGTATTGTCGGTTAGAAAACATCCCGATGCGGATAAATTAAGCGTCTGTGAAGTCGATATAGGATACGAAACGCTTTCTATAGTTTGCGGAGCGCCGAATGTCAGAGAAGGAATATTCGTTCCAGTCGCGCTGATAGGAGCGAAACTGCCAAACGGACTTACTATTAAAAAAGCGTCAATAAGAAATGTCGAAAGCAACGGAATGCTATGCTCTAGAACGGAATTGGGTTATGACGAAATCGAAGGAATTTACGGAATATGGATTTTGGACGAAGAAATAAATAAAGCGGAATTAAATACGGAAGAAATTATAGGAAAGCCGATTTCATTAATAGTCGGAGAAGGCGATTATATATTTAATGTGGAAATTACGGCAAACAGAGGAGATTTGGTAAGCGTCATAGGTTTCGCAAGAGAATGTTCTATAGTATTGAAAAAAAGAGTGAGCGTCCCTCAAGTAAATACTTACGATTTGTTTGGAGGAAATATCGATATAACTATAGAAAATCCAAAATCATGCTATAAATATACGGGAAGATTAATAAACAATATAACGATAGCTCCGTCTCCAGATTGGATTCAACAAAAATTAAAAAAATGCGGAGTAAACCCGATAAACAATATAGTCGACATTACAAATTATGTCATGCTCGAATACGGACAACCTTTGCATGCCTACGATTTCGATAAATTAAAAGGCGGCAAAATCATAGTAAGAGACGCAAAAAACGGAGAAAAAATAATTCTTTTGGACGGAAGAGAAGTCGAATTAAACGAAGATGTTTTAATCATAGCGGACGAAGAAAATCCTATAGGAATTGCGGGAGTAATGGGCGGAGATTCAACAAAGATTGAAGATACCACTAAAAATATTTTAATAGAATCGGCTTATTTCGACCATATAGCGGTAAAAAAATCTTCAATCGCCACAAATACAAAAACTGACGCGTCTTATAGGTTTGAAAGAGATATTGACCATACGACTACTTTACAAGCGTTAAATAGAGCGGTAGATTTAATCGTAAATTTGAATAACGAATGCAAAATATCATCGAGAGCTAAAGAAGTAAATACGAAACAATTTGAAATAACTAAAATAATTTTTAATTGCGAACTTGTTAAGAAATATTTAGGACTTGATATGAATAGAAGCGAAGTATCTTCAATATTCAAAAGATACGATTTTAATGTTTTGGCAATTGGAGAAAATAATTTAAAAGTGGAAGTTCCTTTTTATAGGCATGATTTGTCGATAGCGGAAGATTTGGTAGAAGAGATAGCGAGAGTTTACGGATACAATAATATACCTTCAAATATTCCTCATATAAAATGCAATCCAATAAACACCGATTACGAAGATATAAGTTTGATAAAGCATAAAATGGCGTCTTACGGACTTTACGAAACAAAACAATATTCTATGGGCGACAGTTCCATTTTCAAACGATTTGGAATAGACGAAGAAAAATTTATTAAAGTGGTTAATCCTCTCACAAGCGAAATGGATGTTTTGCGTCCTACCGCTTTGGCTTCTTTATTAAACAATGTGATTTATAATCAAAATCATAGGCATAAAAACGGCGCTTTATTTGAAGTGGGAAATATCTTTTATAAAAACGGAGATAAATTTATCGAAGAAAAACATCTTTCGGCGGTTATGTTCGGATTATATCAGGAAAAATTATGGAATAAAGACGCGAGAGTTTACGATTTTTTCGATATGAGCGGAGTAATCGAGGAATTATTAATAAAAGATTTGAAATGCTCGGATTATAATTTGGCAGCAAAAGAAAATAATCTATTCGTTCCTACAATATCGGCGGAAGTCGTTATATTCGGAGAGAAAATCGGAATAATCGGCAAACTTCATCCTAAAATCCTTGAAATATTCGATATTAACACGGATGTTTATTATTTGGATATCGATATAAGAAAAACATTGAAACTTATTAAAGAGAGAGCGAAAAAATTAAAACTAAAAGACATAGGAAAATATCCCGCGGTATTTAGAGATTTGGCTTTGGTTTGCGACAATAATATAGAGTTTAGCAAAGTAATTAAATCGATAAATAAATTCAGCGATATAATTCAAAATGTGGAAGTTGTGGACAGATATGTCGGCGAACAAGTGGAAGAAGGAAAACAATCGATAGCGATTTCAATCACTTATTACGATATTAATAAAACCTTAAAAGAAGACGAGATTAATTCGGTTGAATCATCTTTGCTTGAAATGCTCAAAAATAGATTCTCAATTAATTTAAGAGGTTAAATTATAATTAAAATCGAGGAGATTATGGAATACGATATAATAAGCTGGGAAAATATTAACGAAGCTATAGAAATAATAGCGAAACAAATAGAAGATTCAAAAATTCATTATGAAGTTCTTTACGGACTTGCAAGGGGCGGATTAGTGCCAGCCGTTATGTTGTCGCATAGGCTAAATATTCCGATGGTTCTTAATATGGAAGAAGTTTGGAGATTGAAAGTAAAGAATAAAGCCGTTTTAATAGTGGACGATATATCCGACACAGGCGACACATTAAAATATTTTGACGAGCAGAAATTTGATATTGCGGCGCTTTTTGTTAGAGAGCATACGAGCAAAATAAAACCTAAATATAGTTATAAGAATATTAATCATAATAATTGGCTTTTATTTCCTTGGGAGACTAAAGATTCGAGTAAATAAAATACAATAATAAATGTAATGCAAAATTTATTGTCAAATCAATAATAGGCAAATGAAAATATATATTTAGAATTTGTTACCGCTATAAATTCGGTTCATTATTTATCTTGACAAATAATATTTATATATTAATATTATAATATAAATAAAAGGATTAAAATAGTGATTGAAGCAAAAGTTCACAGTTTGGCTATTACGGATAAAGGTTTTGTAGTTATGCTAAAGCCTATAAATTCCGAGAGAGTTATACCGGTATTTATCGATTATTTGCAGGCTCAATCTATGGCGACCGCGTTATTTAATTATAAAATGGGGAGACCTTTGACACATGACCTTATAAACAGCATATTTAAGAATTGCAATATAAGGCTTGTAAATATAATAATAGATAATGTTCATTTGGACACATATTATTCAAAACTTGTAATAGACCATAACGGAAAAAATATATTTATAGACGCTAGGCCATCGGATGCTATAGCGCTCGCGTTGAGATTTCAAGCTTCTATTTTCATAGAAGAACATGTTATAGAGAAAGTTGGTATGGTGTTAGAAGATAGTAGCGAAAATGCTAAAGAAATGGAGTTGAAAAGTGGAATTCCATACAATTATCAAGTGTTTGATAAAGAAAATAATTCCGAAAATACAAAGAAAGATTTAAAAAATAATAACGAAAGTAGCATTAAAACAAAAGAAGAGATACAAAAATTATTGGAACAGGCAGTAAAAGAAGAAAGATACGAAGACGCCGCAAAATATAGAGACGAACTTAATAATTTAGATAATTTAGAAAATTAAAATCTTAACAAAATATATTGGAGAAGTATGAATAAATATTTTAAAATCATATTATTTTTACTAATATTTTGTTCGACAATATTCGCTAAACCTTCCGATAAAATAAAATTTAATTCGAGCGAAGTTACAAAATTGGAGTTTGATTTTTTCACCAAAATTGACAAAGGGCAAACAAACGATATAGAACTTCATTATGACGGATTTATAATCGCTTCAGGAATAACGGACGAAGACAAATTTAAACTATATAAAGAAAAATTAAATGATATAAGGAATTCGGCAAAATCGGAACTCTCTCAATATGCGGGCGAAGGTGCTTACGATTTTGGAAAAAGATTATTGTTATGGATTTACGAAAAAGGAATATTGAAAAAATATTTTGAAACGGCGACTTTATTTCAAGATATGATATATAAAGGAGAATATAACTGCCTCACTTCGAGTATATTATATTCTTTGTTATATACGGAATTTGGCTATAAGGTTAAAGGAATTTTAACTTCAAATCACGCATTTTGTATGGTTTACACCGATAATGGAAATATAGACGTTGAAACTACCGTAGCGGAAGGATTCGATCCTGGAACTAAAGAAATAAGAAATACAGGCTCGTCCACAATAATAACTTTCGTCCCAAAACAAAATTATAATAAAAGGAACGAAGTCGATATTTTAACTTTAATAGCTACACTATACACAAATTCTATTTCATTAAGAAAAATAGAAAAAGATTTGGATAAACAAATTATAATGGCAAAAAAAGCCTATTATCTATCGCCCCACACTGAAATGTATAACGATAACTTGATAAGAGCTTTTAACAGAGCCGCTTTAGAACATATAAAGAAATCGGAATATGACGAAGCTTATAGACATTTGGAAGAAGCTTTAATTTTTGACAATAATAATTCGAGGACAAAAGACACTATAATTCGCTACTATAATACTATAGGACTTTCATATTTAGGGAAAAAAGATTTTCCGAATGCGATACAGATTTATAAACAGGGCTTAAAGGATATTGGGAAAGACGCTCAAGTATTGGAAAATAACCTTAAGGTTTCATATTATAATTACATCGTATCGGAATATAATTCAAGAAGGTATAATAACGCATATATAATATCCCAAGAGGCGTTAAAAATATTCCCTAACGATAGGGCTTTTCTAAAGTTGCAAACTTCTATTCCAAAATAAAAATTATAGCATATAGTATTTTATTTATCTATATTTTTAGGCGGTTGAAGTAATAATCTTATAGTAGAATTGTTCGTTATAACGCTTCCGGCTTGGGGAGAGAATTCCGAAACATAGCCTTCGCCTTGTATAATTATTTTAGCGTTATTATTTGTTACTATAAAAGATATATCGTTTAAAGCGTCTCTTAAAGATAATTTAGTTAAATCTGGCATAATATTAGTAGCGCTTATGTTTTCCGTTGGAATTAAAGATAAAAATTCGTTTGTGTTTATCGTTTTTATTTCTTCGTCTCCAAATCCTAAATAAGGTATTATTTGACTTGCAACTTGGGCAAAAAGAGGAGTTGCAACTCTTCCTGCCGCTCGCGCTCCGCTTCCCTGCGGGTCTTCAAGTAAAACAAGTATTGAAACTTTAGGATTCTCCAAAGGGAATCCTCCTACAAATATTGACTGATAATATTTTTCAGGTTTGCTGTCAGCTCCTCCTCTAATGACTTCCGTTATCGCCGTTCCCGTCTTTCCAACGACATCTATATTAAGCAGATTAGCTCTAAATCCAGTAGAACCCGCTTCGACTCCTTTTCTCAAAAGAACTCTTGCAATCTGCGAATATTGAGGTTCTATTATTCTTTCTTTTTTTAATCTATTCGTCAAACTTATTTTTTCGCCTCCGCTATATATTGAATCTACCACATGCATTGGAACTTTATAACCGCCATTTAAAAGCGGAAGATAAGAAGACGCTATTTGCATTGGAGTGACGCTCAAATCGTATCCTATAGCCAAATAACCTCTCGAAAATCTATGCCATTTATTTAAATCATGATAAATTCCGCTCCATTCGTTTTTATAAGGTCCGACATGCGTTTTCTCTCCAAAACCAAATTTTTTCAAATAATCGTAAAAGAATTTTCTATCTATTCTTTCCGCTATCGTAACTATTGCAAAATTGCAACTATATTTTAATATGTCATCAAAAGCTATATTCCCATGCGGATAATCGCAATGAATTCTCGTCTGCGGGCTATAATCGTAATAGCCTCTGCAATAAAATCTTTCGTCTCTATTGACTACTCCCTGTTCCATTGATGCAAGTTCTGCAAATATTTTCATTGTAGACCCCGGATATATCGTGCTCATTATACTTCTGTCAAGTCTCTCGTTATTGACATATTCAAAAGGACTGTTCGGGTCAAAAGAAGGATAAGAATAATTCGCTATTATAGCTCCCGTTTCCACATCCGACACTATAAAAGTCGCCGACTGGGGAGATTTTTCAGCTACGGTTTTTAAGACTTCGTTTCTCACTATAGTTTGTATATCTCTGTCTAAAGTCAATATTAAATCTTTAGGGTTATCGTTTTCGGTAGAAAGTATATTCTCGTAGGTAGCTTCGAGTCCAGCATAACCTTCGGTTTCCGTTTTATTCATATAGCCGATTACATGAGCAAAAATATCGTTATATGGATAGAATCTTTTATAACTTTCCACACCGTATATGCTTCTTATCCCATATTCATTTTTTATCTCTCTAATTTTGTTATAAGAATCTAAAGATAAATTTTGCGCAAGTCTTATAGTTCTTCTTTTAACTTTGAGATAATCGTTAAATCTTTCTTTATTTATTCCTATAATCCCAAATACTCTATCGTATCCTTCGTTAATATCCGTTCCTTCTTTTCCGTCTGATTTAACCGATTGAGTGTCTATATATATTGTGTATGCAGGTATATTAATAGTAAGAGGACGCATTTTAGAATCGTATATTATTCCGCGAGGCTTATTTGAAATTTCTAAAGTATCCAAAGATTTTGCATTTACCACAGCTAAATCTATAAGCTTAATCAAAATAGCTATAGTAAGCGCAAAAAATACCGCTATAAAAATCTTTATTAATCGAATATCATTCATAATTGAAAAATGAGGCGACGAACGGATTTGAACCGTTGAATAAGAGTTTTGCAGACTCCTGCCTTACCACTTGGCTACGTCGCCTTATATTTTTAGAATAATTTAATTAATAGTATATTAAATTAATTAAAAAGTCAATACGAATAGAATATAACAAATAATCACTTTTTGATATAATTACTTTATAAATTTATTTCATTGAACTTCTTTAACATATACTTTATTCATTTTAGCGTTTTTTATAGGATTATCGTTATTATCTCTTTGTAAAGCCACTATTTTATCGGCAGCGTCCATCCCATTTACAACTTTACCCCAAATCGTATATTGTCCGTCTAAAAAAGTCGAATCGGCAACGCAAATGAAGAATTGAGAACCTGCGCTGTCTTTATGCTGACTTCTTGCCATAGAACAGATTCCCCTTTTATGCGAAATATCGTTAAACTCTGCGGGAATATTAAAGTTTGGTCCGCCTGTGCCATGCAAAGCTCGATTGGGTTGTTTACTTAAAGGATCGCCTCCTTGAATCATAAAGCCCGGAATAACTCTGTGAAAAAGTGTTCCATTATAAAAACCCTCGTTTGCCAACTTCTTAATCGCTTCCACATGTTTTGGCGCTTTATCGGGGAAAAACGCTATTTCTATCGTCCCAAAATCAGTTTCTATAAATAAATGTTCACCCATAAATTATTCCATAACAAATTATTATTTTTTATATATTATTTTTACTTATTGTTTTAATCAACAGTTTTTATATAAACTCTATTCATTCTTGCCGGCTCTAAAGGATTATCGTTTCTATCTCTTTTTAAAACCACTATTTTATCAACTGTATCCATTCCGCTTACAACTTCGCCCCAAACCGTATATTGTCCGTCTAAAAAAGTCGAATCGGCAACGCAAATAAAAAATTGAGAACCTGCGCTATTAATACTTTGACTCCTCGCCATAGAACAGATTCCCCTTTTATGCGAAACATCGTTAAACTCTGCGGGAATAACAAAGTTTGGTCCGCCCGTGCCATGCAAAGCTCGATTGGGTTGTTTGCTTAAAGGATCGCCTCCTTGAATCATAAAGCCCGGAATAACTCTGTGAAAAAGCGTTCCATTATAAAAACCCTCGTTTGCCAACTTCTTAATCGCTTCCACATGTTTTGGCGCTTTATCGGGGAAAAACGCTATTTCTATCGTCCCAAAATCAGTTTCTATAAATAGATGCTCATTTGAAGTCCTTGTTTTTTGAGCTATAAGAACCGCCGTAAAAATAGATATCGACAAAATCGATATTAGAATTATTTTTAATTTTTTAATCATATAATTATACTACCTTCAAATATTAATAAACTATTATTAATAATCGTAATTTTTCTTGTTAAAATTTATATTTAATATTTATTAATAAAAATTATTCTTTTATATTTCCGTAAGTTCTATTGGAATCATAAATTCCTTCCCGTTTTTCGCCTTTAAGACTCGGTATGGTTAATATTTGCCCTTTTATAATAATATTTGGGTCTTTTATTTTGTCTTTATTAGCTTCGTATATTTTTCTCCATAAACGTCCGTCTCCGTAAATAAAATCGTAAGAAGCTATAAGCCATAAAGAATCGGTACTTTTAGTTCTTTCAACGACTATATAATATTGCGGAAATTCTCCATTAAATGTCGTTTCCGTTCCATCGGCAATGGCGGAAGTAGAATCTCCTACTCCCATTAAATTAGCCAAAATTATTACATTTTTTGATTCTATTAAAGAATTTGAATAATCTTCTGAATTTAAATACATTTCGGCGTTATCCAAAGACTGCAAAGCCTCGTTATACATATTGGATTTTGAATTGTCATAACCGTTTTCTTTAGCCTTATTCAAGGCCGCTTGAGCTTTAGCGTAGTATAAAGGAGCTTCCAATTTATCTAATTTACTAACCGCAAAAGCCGCAGTCGATGAAGCGTTAATATAATCTTCATCTCCCAAATAGATATAAGCGCCGTTTTGCAAATCTAAAATTTCCGTATCGTTATCGTCTCCATTGGTTAAAACCGATTCGGATATTAAATATTCTCTTCTTAAATCTATCGAAAGCAAATCGAATCCTAATTGAGATTTCAAAGAAGAATCTTGATATTTAACTATTGTGTTACTATAATCCGTATCGTTAGAGGCGACATTAAATATATTTTGAGCCGACCTCATATCTTCAACGGATAAATTATAAAGATTTGAAGTTTTTTCGTTTGTTTCTCCGCCAATTCCTTTGAATAAATTTAATTTTCTTTCTGCATCAATTTGACTATCTAAAACATAGCCGTAAAGTCCGTATTTGGATATAAACCTATCAGAATACTCCTTACTCTTTTCGGCAAATTCTATACTTTGTTCATAATCTCCCGCTTCATGCGCTTCTATTGCCAATTCTATATACCTTCGGGCCAATCTAAAATCATCGTTTATCGATTGTCCGTATCCTAAATATGATAAAGAAAAAATAAATAAAAATAATACTTTTTTCATTTTAATTACTCCAATTTTATAAGTTATAAATACAAAAATTTGAAATCTAAAATTAAACTTTCAATTAATTACTTTTAGAAGATTTTTCTAATTCTTCCATTTCTTTAATTTTCTGCTCCGCTTCTTTTATGCTTTTAGAACTCTCGTCAAATATTCCTTTAGCGGAAAAATACGCTTTATTATGAAACTTTTTCGCCTGTAAAAAATAATTAACAGCGTCTTCGTAATTATTCGAACCTAAAGCTTCCACTCCTCTAATATAATTCAATTCGGCAAGCTCATAACTGTCCTTATCGATTTTATAAGCCTTTATATCTTTGGAATATTCTCTTTCCAAATCGATTTCTTCTTTCAATACTTCGACGCATTTAGGAAGTCCTTCGCTTAATACCGTTTGATAAGAATTAGAAGCCGTAGTCAATAAACTCGCAACCTTTTTAGCTTCCTTACTGTTATTCTCATCTATAAGTATAGTAGCTTCAGAAAAGTTTGCCTCCGCTATATCAAATTGTTCTTTTGAATAATCTTGCAATTCATACTTAATAGTTTTTTCCCTCAAACTCGAGGTGTCTTTATATTCTTTCAATGGCATAGTTTCGCCGCAAGATACTATAAAAACTAAAACAAAAATTAATTGAAAAATACATGTTTTTAATTTCATAAATACTCCAGAATTTATAATATTTAAATATTATATTAATGATTATAAAAGTCAATACTTATATCATAGTAAAGGATTAATTTAATATCTATAAACTGCTATTTTTTATAATATCCAATTCTTTTTTTATTTTTGAATAAATCTCTTCTGGACTTCCAACGCTTTCTATTTTTATTATCTTTACTTTGTCTTTGTAGAAATCCAAAACGGGTTTGCTTTGACTTTCAAATACTTTTATTCTGTTTTTTATTGTCTCTTCGTTATCGTCCGCTCTGCCTCTATTTAATAATCTCTTTATTATAATTTCGTCCGAAGCGTAAATATCGATAATGGCGTCTATTTTATGATTCAATTTGGATAAGATTTTATCCAATTCTTTTGCCTGCTCCATAGTTCTTGGAAATCCGTCAAGCATAAAACCGTTTTTACAATCGTCTTTTTGTATTCTTTCGTTTAGCATATCTATAACCAAGCTGTCGGGAACTAATTCGCCTTTATCCATATAAGATTTTGCCGTTTTGCCGAGATTCGTTCCGTCTTCTATATTTTTCCTCAACATATCTCCCGTTGCAATATGAGCTATAGAATAATCTTTTTCTATAAAAGCCGATTGAGTTCCTTTTCCAACGCCCGGCGCTCCGATAAAAATGATATTAAACATGTTATACCTCCATAATATATAGTTAGTAAATAGTATATTAAAAAATATCGATTTGTCAAATATAATAACATTGAAAAATTTTAAATATATAAATTACCAATGATATGAATAAGTTAAATTAGCTCCGCCTAATCCCATATTAAAGGCTAATTTTTCAACCGTAAAATTACCTTCGTTTATCCAAAGCATATAATATATACCCGTAGTTAAAGCAAAAACGCTCGTTATTACCATACCAGCTATATACATATTAAAAGCAATATTATAACGAGTTAAATCAATCTGCGGTCTATTGGCGGCATTTTTATATCTTTCATAATAATTAACCATAGTAAGGTCCAGTATTTCATCCGCATATATATAACTTCCGACCGTGAATATCCCTGACGCGATAGTTAATCCTAAAAATATTTTTGTATTTCTTTCATAATTCCTAAATATTTTATCAACTAAAGTGGGCTCTTTAAATCGTTTCATAGTAGGTCTTAAAAACAAAGAATTGGTGCTCTCTACCGCAAAAAGTCCGTAATAATCTATATAATTTGAATTGGTTATTTTTATAGAATAGCTTCCGAATCCAAAATTTCTGTTTATAATAGAAGCTGGCTCTTCCTTTATGCCGTTAATAATCACGGTGCTTTCTTCCTGTCCGGGAACTTCTATTTGAACTCTCGCTATATTTGTCATTTCTGTTAATGAAAAATTTAATTCTATATCTTCGTTAGCTTTTTCAAAGGCAAGCATCGTATCTATAGTTTCATACATATCTTTTTTTATTGTAAACCTATGGCTATTTGTGGTTAATGCAGGAATATATAAAGTGTTTCCGCTCATTCCCATTAAAATATTATCTATATATATAAAAGAGTTTTCAGGTTCGGCATTAATAGCTATAACTCCCGTTTTATCCAAATGACTTATTCTATTGGCTATATCCAAAGCGTATAACGGTATCTGCTCGTCTATTCTCACTTCCGACAATTCGACTTTATAAGAATTAATCTTTCTTTCCTCTATATAAGCGACATAAGTGGTTATTACAATATTTGGCCTTTTATATTCAACGATTCCAAAAATAGCTATATCCGAATCTCTTGTAAAAACATATTTTTTTATATCCTCCCCAAAATATTCGTAATAAGAACCTCCTATATCAATCTCTTGCAAAAAATCGTTCGTATTTCGGACTATAACATTGCTACCGTTATATTCCATAATTATTTCATCGTCTTCTAAAAAGAAATATTTAGTTTCCGGTCCAATATATCTTACATTACTGCGAACTCCTCCAATATTAGTATAATAAGAATATTCGTAATTGGTAATTATATTCTCATTACTTCCCTCTTTTGCAGAATAAGTAATATTCGTAAATTGAAACACTTTATAATCATGCGCTCTTTCAAAATCCACAGGAGTAAGATTTAAATTTGTTTCGGTTTGAAGTTTCAAAGTTTTATTATAATCCAATTGATTTGCAATAGCGTCCGCAACCGTAAAAGTTAAATAATTATAATTTGTATTACCGCTTAAATTACTATAAATATAGATGTCTATTTTAACTCTATCGGATGCGGTATAATAAGGGCGAACTTCTTCTATAGTAACAGGTCTTCCGCCAAAAGAATGCAAAATACTATAAAATATAAATAAAAATACGATTATAAAATATTTAATATGCATAAGTATAATTTTATATCAAAAATTATATTTTATCAATATATCTAAATTTCAATATTGTCCATATATATTTAGGTAATTAGAAATTGAAAATGTATTGGAATATAATTTAATTTGCCCTGAATAAAATTAGTATAAATTTTCAAAGTAAGTTATTTTAAACTATAAATTATAAAACACAATAAAACGAAATATATTAAATTATTGACAAACTAAAAATATCATATAGTATATAACATAAATATGCAATGTAATATGTAATATTATGAATAAATATTTAAATGTTTTGATTGTAAACGATTTATGCTCTTACGGGAAAGCTTCTTTAACTGTGAATATTCCCGTTTTGTCCGCTTTCGGTATAAAAACCTCACCTCTTATAAGCGTTTTGCTCTCTAATCATACGGCTTTTGATAGTTTTTGCGCTTTCGATTTGACCAAAGAATTGGAAGCGATAATAAAAGAATTAAAATTGCGAAAACCAAAATTTGACGCTTTTTATATAGGCTGGCTATCGGCAAGAAAACAACCCGAAATAGTTATCGATATAATAAAAGATTTTAACTTTGAAATAATTTTATTAGACCCGATACTCGGAGACAATGGCAAATTATATCCTTCTATGTCTGATGAGCATGTAAAATCAATGAAGAGTTTACTAAAATATTCCACTATAGCAACTCCTAATATCACAGAACTTGCTGTTTTGCTTGATAAAGACCCGTCAAAAAAATATAATGAAAAAGAAATAGAAGAGATGGCTAAAATATTATCCGATATTGGACCTAAAACGGTAATTGTGACAAGCGTTGAAAAAGAAAATAAATTAGGCTGTTTATGTTATAACGAAAATAAAATTATAACAAAATATTATAATAAAATAGATATAAACATTCCCGGAACGGGAGACGCTTTCGGCTCTTCATTATTAGGCTATATATTGAAAGGCGAAAATATAGAAAACGCATTAAATAAAGCGACAAAATTTATATACTCTTCCGTTAAAGCATCTTTTAAAGAAATAAAAGAAGACGAAGAAAGAATATACGGAATCGAAATCGAAAAGAGATTAAATCTACTTTAATAATTTATTTAGAATATTTTGAATTTCTACTTCAATATTTTTTTTAACTTCTTTATCCTTTCCCCAAACCGCTTTATCGGACGCCGTTTTATAAGAAGATAAAGCGTTTCTAAATAAATTTTCCGCATTATTTTCCATAAGACTTTCAGCTCGGTATTTATAGATTTTTCCTAATAATTCGTATCCTCTATAATCGTCAGGCACTAAGGAAATATAACTTAATATATAATCGTAAGCCAAATTGTAATTTCTAAAATATTCCAAATATATAACGGAAGCTCTGTAATTAGCAGCGACATGATTTTTATTATTTTTAACTATATATTCATAATATTCGAGAGCGTCTTTAGTATTTCCCATAAGTTCGTTAATATAACCCAATTGATAACGATAATCCAAATTTAGATTATCCGACAATATGGCCATTTGAATCGAATTTATAGCTTCGTTATAATTATTTATTTTAACATATAGTTTGGATAAAGCGTAATAATCTCTCGCTTTTCTCTTTTGATTAAAATTAAGAAAAGATATTTTATTATCATCTGCTTCGGCAATACTTTCAACTCTATCAAGCAAATCAACTTCAATATACTGTGACGCTCTTGTGAAAGCCTGAAAAGAGTAATCGTATAATCTACTTTTGTTATATATTTTTCCTAAAAGTAAATCTCTCGCTCCGTTTATGTCGACATATTTTAAAATATTGTTAATTATATTATATCCTTCTATGTTATACTCATAAACCAAGGCTTCAGCTAATTTTATCATATTTTCCATATATGCGGGAGATATATTTAAAACTTCTCTTCTTATATCCGAAAGTTTAACATAAGCGTCTATATTATTATAATTACCAACAGAATTTAAATATACATCTACATATATTTGATTTTTTATCGCTATAGCGTCATAATTATCTTTATTTCTTCTTATTGCAAGATTGGATACGGATTTTGCTTTATCGAACTGCCGATTATCGTATAAAAAAGCCGCGTAGTAACCGTAAACTACAGACTCTATTTTTTTTATATAATCAATATCGAAATTTTTTATTTTAAGTTGTTCTATATAAGCGAGCGCTTCATCATATTTATTATATTTTATATACTCGTATATTTTATCGGTAATTAATCCCGTATTTTCTTTTAAATCTTCTTCCCAGAATATAGTGGATTGTATATCCGCAATATCCATATCTTTTTGAGACTGTGTATAATTATCATTCGATATTCTTATTTTTAGCAAATCTCTTAAAAGGATAACATTATTAATACTTATAGAATTATTATTAAACAGTTCTTTTAAAATATTTATCGCCTTATCTATAGAGCCCAATTTATAATAAGAGTTGGCAATATATCCGATTCTAAGCTGTTCTTCATACCCGCTAAATTTATATCCAGAAAGAAGTTCCATAATATCCACATAATATTCGTCTCTATTCAAAGACTCTGCCTTGTCTAAAATAATATTAAATCCTATAGAATCCAAAATAGAATTCACGGTCGCTCTATAAATTCTGACAGTATTTAATAACTCCTTTGCTTTATAATATTCTTTTTTACTTATTAAATATTTTCCGTATTCTATTTTATTTTCATCCGAAATATTATATATACCTATTATCTCTGATATAATTTTATTAGGATAAAAAGAATAACCAGCATTATAAAGCATATTTGCAAAAGTTTCGTATAATCTCGGTTTATTATAAGAATATTCCAAACCTTTTTCTAAAATATTAATAGCGTTTTTTTCATTATTTTCATATAAATATATTTGCGCAAGTATGGCATAAGCTTCATCAAAAGTTTTATTAACTGAAATAAACCTGTTTAAAATATTTTTTGAGAGTTGATAATCCCCCATTCTAAAATATGTTTTTGCCAAAGCCAAGTTTATTTCTGGAAAATCTTTTGAATATGAAGATAAACTATTTAAAATATTCGTAGCAGCCTCGTATTCCCTATTTTCTATTCTTGAATTCCAATTATATAATTCTCTTTGAACCATAACATTTGAAATTTTTGAATTTAATCTTTCAATATCGATTCCATTACTTCCATAACTCGAATAAGACATTTGAGCGTTACTATAATTATTTAAAGCGTCTTCATATTGATTTTGCAATAAATTAATATCGGCAAATCCTTCGAATCCATATCCACTTCCCCCCCTCAAACAATAAGTAAAATATGTATTAGCATTTCTTATATCATTATATTTTAAAGAACTTTTTCCCGCCAAAAATAACCAATAATAATCGTTATATATTTTATATGCGAGTATATAGGTCTTCAAAGTATATTCGTAATCGTTTATATTGTCAAAAAAATTTCCTACTATTTCGTATATTTCCCTATCATTAAAATACATGGTTAATAATTTCTTAAAATCAAGCATGGAATAATATATATCGCCAGTTTTATAATATGCCAACCCCCTTATATAGTAAAGCATATAATAATCTTTATAAGAATTTTCAAGTTCATTGCATAAATTTATGGCATCGAAAAATTTAAAATTATCTATTAATCGCTTAACTTCTTCAAATTTATTCATTAATATTAATTTTGAACTCTCGTCTAATTTATTAAAAAAATTATTAGTTTGGACGGATATAGCGTCAATTTTAATATTTAAATTTCTATCATTAACTTTTGAGTAGTAGTGTAAAATATCGTTGGAATATGCCGAAATATATGTTATAAAAAATATTATAAGTATTCGTTTCATAGTAATTTCCGTTATGCAGTTATAATAATCGGAATTTCGACTTTTAATTTTTAATTATATTATATTAAATTATTTGCAAAAACCTAATAACCGAATTATAATTAACCTTAATATATTAAAATAAAAATTTATATAGCAAAGGTTTTTT
>CAKVCG010000013.1 GCA_934725525.1 uncultured Brachyspira sp.
TTAATAAAAGGAAATGGAAAATCAAAAATTCTTTTAACGGGCGATATAGTAAAAGAAAATATAATTTCAAGATTATTCGGCTCGAGAGGTTCTAAAACCAACGCGATGAGATATAATATTTACGAAGGCGAAGATAAATGGGTTGCGTTAAATAATAGATATTTTGCGGTTATATCAAGTCCGCCTCAATCTAACACAACTTTTGAAACAATGACATTTTCTCGTCCTACAACTAACGAATATAGAAACGATTTTCATTTGGCAAATTTGCTTACAAAACATAATATTAACGCGGGAAGTTCCATTACCGATAATTATTCGATTTATATGGGACCAAAAGTAAGAGGTTTATTTGCAAAATATTATCTTGAAGAATCTTACGAATCCATCTTTCAAGAATCTTTTTTAGGACTTAATTTAAGACCTTTGACATATATTTTGGATATTATGCTAAACGGTTTATATAATATTACTAAAAATTACGCTTGGGCGATAATATTATTTACGCTTTTATTTAAAATAGTAACATATCCTTTAAATCATGCTTCTTATAAATCGATGAGGAGAATGCAGCTTGTTAATCCTAAAATAGAGAGAATAAGAGAGCAGTATAAAGATAATCCTGAAAAATTGAACGCCGAAATTATGGCGATATATAAGAAAGAAAAAATTAATCCTTTGGGCGGGTGTTTGCCTATGCTTTTGCCTTTTCCTCTTCTTATAGCTTTTTTCTATTTGATGCAGTCGATGGTAGAGTTGAGGAATACGCCTTTTTTATGGATAACGGATTTGTCTTCGCCCGATAAATTGTTTGTGTTTCCTGTGGGAGTTCCAATTTTGGGAGGGCTTAATTTTAATTTATTTCCGATACTTATGGCAATAACGAGTTATTTGAGCATGAAAATTCAGCCTTCTTCAAGCGCGGGAACTTCGGGTTCGGCGGCGACTCAAATGAAAATGATGTCGACTATATTTCCTCTTATGATGCTTGTTCTATTCTATAATTTTGCAAGCGGATTAGCGTTATATTGGACAGCCCAAAATGTGTTCGGAGTGGCTCAACAATTTATAACCGCGAAATTACTGAATAAAAATAAAGATAATATTGAAGAAGAAAGTAAATCTGGCAAAATAAAAAAGAAAGATAAAAATTTAAAAAATATAAATAAGAAAGCCAATAATTAAAAAAGAAAATAAAAAATTAAATTACAATTGTTTCAAGGAGGGTAAAATGTTAGTAAAAGAATTTAGCGGCAAATCGGAAAAAGACGCTATAAGCAAAGCGCTCGAAGAGTTAAATTTGACGGAAGAACAAGTTAGAATCGAGGTTGTGGAAAAAGGAAAAAGAAATTTATTCGGAATAGGCGAAGAAACTCCTACGGTTATCAGGGTTTACTATGAAGAAATATCCACAAATCTTGGAGCGCTCAAATCTATAATATTGGACATATTAAAATATATGGGAATAACCGCAGAAGTCACGACAAAAGAAGAAAGCGGAAGCAGAATATATATAAGTATTTCTACGGAAGATTCGGGGGTTCTAATAGGCAAAAAGGGGGCTACTTTAGAGGCTCTACAGTTTTTAGTTTCATTGATAGTTTCTAAAAATTTCGGAGAAGATAACGAAATACATATAATACTTGATGTTGACGGATATAGAGAAAGAAGAGAGGAAACCTTAAAACATATGGCGCGTCAAGCGGCGCATCAATCTAAAAAAACAAGAAGAGTAGTCGTATTGGAACCTATGTCTCCTTACGAAAGAAGAATCATACATGTTGAATTGCAAAAAGACCAGGATGTTGAAACTAAAAGCGATGGCGAGCCTCCATACAGAAGAGTAAAAATATTTTCTAAAAACGGCGGATATAATAATAGAAGATATAATAGAAATTCGTATAAACCATATTATAGAAATAAATAAATTATCATCTCTCAAAAAACCCCGTAATAAATTTGATTTTTAAAAATAAAATATTAATTTATTACGGGTTAATTTTTATCTATTTATATTATAGTTTATCTATTATAAGTCTTAAATCTTTTTTGTCTATTATTATATTGGCTTCTTTTTTTAGAATTTCTTTAGAACAGAAGGCGACTCTATTTTTAGCATATTTAAACATACTCAAATCGTTTGCTCCGTCTCCAACAGCGAGAGTATTGTCATAAGAAATATTGAGTAATTTTTGCAAAGCTAAAAGCATATTTCCTTTACTGTCTGCAAACATCATTTCGCCTCCGACTCTTCCCGTCAAAATATTATTTTTTGTATGGAATATATTTGAAAATTCTCCATCCAATCCTAATTTTTCAACGAATAAAGAAGTCGCATTTTTGAATCCGCCAGAAAAACAAACGCATTTATAATCTTTTTTTTTCAATTCTTTTATAGTTTCTTTAGCTCCGTTCATAATCGGAAGAGATTCGCATATTTCGTTTACTTTTTTTAATTTCATTCCTTCAAGCAAAGATACGCGATAAGTTAAACTTTCAAAAAAATCCAACTCTCCTTTCATACCTTTTTCAGTAATTTCTTTTATTTCTTTATAATAATTTGTTTCTTTCGCTATTATGTCTAAAGTCTCTCCGTCCATTAGAGTGGAGTCAAAATCAAAAACGGCTAATTTCATTTTAAAATAAATTCCAAAAATTAATTATATATTCAATTTAATATATTTCGGATTATGAACGCCGTCTATTTTAGATATTTTATCCAACATCTCATCGCTTAATGAAGAGTCAATATCAATAGCCATTATAGACATATCGCTTCCTTTAATATTCTGCGAAACATTCATCGAACCTATATTAATATTATCTTCGCATAAAACATTTGCCACTTTTGCAACCATAGCGACTTGATTTATATGAGGCACTATAAGCATATGCTCGTTAGGTTTTATTATAACATCATAATCGTTTAATTTTACTATTCTTGAAATATTTTTGGCTATTAAAGAAACCGAAACATTATTTTCCTCAATATCCGTTATCATTTTTACTTTCAATAAACTCGTATAACTCGAAGGAGCTTCGGATTTTATAACTTTTATTTCTATTCCTCTTTGTTTTGCCAAAAATGGAGCGTTTACATAATTAACATCATTTAATATCGAAGATAAAGCTCCTTTCAATATCGCCACTACTAAAGGCTCAATGTCTAATTGTATAAGTTCTCCATTTGCCGTTATTTCAAAGGATTTTATTTTTCCTTTTGATATTTGTCCTATAATCTCTCCCGCGTTTTCCGAAATCTTCATGTAATCTTTAACGGGTTCTAATTTCTCGGGATTAAGAGACGGAATATTAACGGCTGAGTCGGTATAGCCTCCCGAAAGAACTTTTTTAATTTGAGAAGCGACATCTAAAGCCACATTAATTTGCGCTTCTTTAGTGCTTGCTCCAAGGTGAGGAGTGAGAATTATATTATTTCCGTTATAATGAATCAAAGGGCAGGTTTCAATTTTTGGCTCGTTTTCGTAGACATCGAGCGCCGCCGCAGAAATTTGTTCGTTTTCCAAAGCCTCTTTCAAATCGTTTTCATTAACCAATCCGCCTCTCGAACAGTTGATTATTATAGCTCCTTTTTTCATTTTATTTATATTTTCTTTATTTATTATATTAATCGTATCCGCGGTTTTCGGAATATGAATCGAAAGGTAATCGAGTTGAGGCAAAAAATTATCCAAAGAAGTTTCGTATAAAGCCCCTTTTTTAATAACCGTTTCTTCGTTTGCAAAAGGGTCATAAACTATAACTTTCATTCCGATTGACAAAGCGATATTTACGACTTTTCTTCCTATTCTCCCAAATCCCATCACTCCTAAAGTTTTTCCAAAAAGTTCAGTTCCCGTGAAAGCGTCTCTATTCCATTTTCCTTCTTTTGTCGATTGAGAAGCTGGAACGATATTTCGCGAAATTGCAAGCATTAAAGCAATGGTATGTTCCGATGCGGCTATAGTGTTTCCATCGGGCGAGTTTATCACGATTATTCCTTTTTCTGTCGCCGCGTTTACATCGATATTGTCGACTCCCACTCCCGCTCTTCCGATTATTTTTAGATTTTTTCCCGCTTCGATTATATTTCTGTTTACTTTAGTTTGACTTCTAACCATTAAAGCGTCATATTCTCCGATTATTTTTATTATTTCCTCTTCGCTCATAGTCGGAAGAAAAACCGCTTCGGCAGTTTCGGATATTATATCCTTTACGCATTTATTTATATTGTCGGTTATCAATACTTTCATTTAATAATTCTCCGTTTACCAATAGTTATTTATTTTCGTTTAACTCTATTTATTTAGTTTATTTATTCAATTCTTCAATCAATTTTTTCACTCCGCTGCCGAGATTGAATTTATATCCCAATTTTAAAAGACTCGCTTCCAAAGAACCTACAGCCATAATTAAATCTCTTTCCGATACAAATCCCAAAGTTCCAATTCTAAATATTTTATTTTTCAAATCCCCCTGTCCGTTTGCCACTATTATATCGTAATCGTCTTTAAGAGTTTTTCTAATATCGGGAACGGTTATATTTTCTGGCGGAAGTATAGAGGTTATAGAATGGCTTGCGTTTTTATCGTCTTCAACCAAAAGTTTTAAACCAATCTCTCTTATTGCATGTCTTAAAGCTAAAGTAAGTTTTTTATGTCTTTTATTAATATTTTCAATTCCTTCTTCTCTAATCATTTTTAAAGATGTATGAAGAGAGCATATTAAATTAACCGCCGGAGTAAAAGGGGTCGTATCTTTTGCCAAAGATTTTTTATGTTCCGTCCAATTAAAATAGAAACTTGAATATTTGCAATTTTCATGCATCTTAAAAGCCTTTTCGCTTGCCGTCAAAAACGAAAGTCCCGGCGCAATCATAAATCCTTTTTGCGAACCCGAAACCGCGACATCGATATTCCATTCGTCAGTTTTAAATTCCATCGCGCATAAACTCGTTATGCCATCGACTACCGATAAAGCTCCATGATTTTTTATTATAGGACATAGAGTTTTAATATCGTTTGCCGCTCCCGTAGAAGTTTCGCTATGAGTGAGAGTGACAATTTTTATATCTTTATTTTTATTCAAAGCCTCTTCCAAAACTTCGGGGCTTATTATATTTCCCGCTTTAGCTTCGATTTTAATAACTTCCGCTCCTCTCGATTTTGCAATCTTTGCCAATCTTTCCCCAAAATTTCCGATTGATAAGCATAAAACTTTATCGCCTTCGTTTATTAGATTTTCCAAAGCTCCGCACATTGCCCCAGTTCCGCTCGCCGTAAATAAAAAGACATCGTTTTTCGTTTGGAACACATATTTTAAATCCTCGAATACTTCTTTTAAGATACTTGAGAATTCTTCACTTCTATGAGCCATAGGATGTTTTGCCATTTCAATTAAAGCGGACTCAGGCACGGGAGTGGGACCGGGAATCATTAAAAAAGTTTTATCTTTCATTTTTATAGCCTCTTAAAAATTAAAATCTTCAGAATTTAAAATTATAATAATATAGAAAAAATATTTTTTTTCAATAGTATATGTGGTATTAATAATATAATTAATTATAATTTTTGGTTTCCGCACGACTTCTCCAAAGAAGCGCAGAGCGACCAGCGACCCATTGCGCGCTTTTGCATTTGCACACAACGGGCTTCTCACAGGGATGCAGAGCGAAAGCCACATTGTTGCCAAATTCTTTACTTACACCGTCATCGCGAGGACTCAAAAAGTCCGAAGCAATCTATAAATAAAAAACTCTAAAACTTTTTATATACGCATTCAAAAGTGTCGCCCAAATTATATTTTTTTGCAAATAAATTATACATATTTTTTAATCCTTTATTTTCTTTTAAAAATTGCAAATTAAAAATATCGCAAAATCTATTATAATAAACGCTCTGGTTTTTCAAATACATTTTTTTTAGAGAATATTTTTTTAAAAATTTATCCAAAGCTTTCGGATTAGTTTCAAAAGCATGGTCGGGAGGAACAATCTTAAAATAATTCTTATTGAACCTTCCGCTAATTCCGTTTCCGTTGGGCATAGCAAAAGCGAATATTCCATCGTCTTTAAGAGAAAATAAAATATTTTTTAATAGTTTTTCAAAATCGCAAATATGCTCCAAAACATACCAAGCCGTTATTATGTCGTATTCATTTTCTTTATATTCAAAATCAAGCAAAGAAACATTATAAACATTCAAATTAAGGTTTTTGACGCAATAATTCGCAGCATATTCGCTTATCTCTATTCCTTCCGTTTCGTATCCGTTTAAAGAAGCCTCTTTCAAAAAAAATCCCATAGCCGAACCCAAATCCAATATTTTGCCTGTTGGCTTAATATTCTTTATTGTTTCCAAACGACTTTTTGCAAGCGCTTTCAAATTTTCTTCGTCTTCTTCGTAAGTTTTTCCGTATTGATTTTTATAATCTTCGATAAAATATTTTGAAGAATAATCGGTTGAAACTGTAAGAAAATATTTTCTGAATAATGAATTACATTTCTTGCATTTATATAAATTCGATTCGGAATTTCTATTTTTTATTTCTATATTTTTCGATTTACAAAAATCGCATTCTATACTTTGAAAATCTTCAATGTTATCGATTATAATTTTTATTCTTTCAGTCGATTTTTTCGTATCTATATTTTTAGAATTTTCTTTATATTCGTTTTGCAAGTTAAAATCAAAAAGAAAATTATTTATTTTGTTGAAAGCCTCTTCAATATTTATATCTTCAAAAAATCCTAAATTAAAAAATATATCGCGGCATTTTTTCCCCAAATTGTTATGGTATTTAGTAGGCGAGAGCAAAAGAACAGGAATTCCCGCCTCTATACATTCAAAAGCGGTAAGCCCGAAATAAGTTATAACAGCGGAATACGGATTTTCAAATATATTGGGGGAAAATTTTTTTGAAATCATATTTTCACTTTCGTTTTGCGCTTCTATGAACACAAATTTTTTATTTTCTATTTTAGATATTATTTCAAAAGCTTTATTTTTCAAATCGTTATTAAATCCTAAATAAACGAGTATAGGAGCTTCGCTATCGTATTTAGGTTTTATATTAGAATTAAGAACCGTCGTAGAAAAAGGCTTTATATTAACCAAATCGGAATCGTCCAAATTTGGCAGCATCTCTATAACTATATCGGCAAAATTTCTTTCCTCTCCCACGCTGTCCACGATTATAATTGGAGAGATTCTTTTTAGTCGTTTTATATATTTTTTATCAACCTCTCGAGAGTCGACTATTATCAAATAAGGATGTATTTTTTTTATTTCGTCAAATTTACAAGTTTCTATATTTAAATTTGACTGAAAAAACATTTCGCTTTCATTGTTAATAGAAGAAAATATAAAATCATAAAAATCTTGAAGCTTATTTGCGATAAATTTCATTCGAGTAAAATGTCCGAATCCATATATTCCGTTTATATCTGTTATAATGCATATTTTTTTATTAATTTTGTTTTGCATGTTTTGGGTTACTAATATTTTACTTTTCTTCCTCTTTTTTCATATTTTCAAGTATAATTTTTAATTCATCTATAAAATGTTTATCATCCCCCAGAATATGACTAAAAAGCCAATCTCTCAAATAGACGATAAAATCTTCCATATCGACTTTTTCACCGTTCATATATTTTATAACTTCCTCCAAAACCTTGCTTGAAAATTCTCTATGTTTTGAAATATGCTCCTTAAAAGATTTATAATGAACCGCTTTCATTATTTTTTCTTCGGTTGCAAAATGATATGTGGCGTAATCCACCGTTCTTTTTAGAATAATTTTAAATCTATCTTTTACTTCTGGAATTGACAAATCTCCGCTTTCCGCGGCATGCAAATCGTTTATTATATTAATAAGTTCTCTATGCTGGTCATCCACTCTTTTATAGCCGACTTCAAATTTTTCGCTCCATATTATCCACTTATCTTCCATAATAATTTCCCCTTGCAAATAAAATTACTCATAAAATTGTTAATAACGATTATAAAAAACAAAACCTATTTCAAATATTTTATAATATGAAGTAGGTTCGTTTATGCTTTTTATGTTTTATATTTTTTATAATTTAATTAAATAAATTATTTTAAATTAAAGAAAGCTTTTTTACCCAAATAAACGGCTCTATTTCCCAATTCTTCCTCTATTCTCAAAAGCTGATTATATTTAGCTATTCTATCGCTCCTCGACGCGCTTCCCGTTTTTATCTGTCCCGCGTTTGTGGCGACAACTATATCGGCTATTGTGGTGTCTTCGGTTTCGCCCGAACGATGCGAAACAACGGAAGTATAATTATGAGTTTTCGCAAGTTCGATTGAATCCAAAGTTTCCGTTAAAGAACCTATTTGATTAACTTTAATAAGTATCGAATTAGCCACGCCTTTATCGAGTCCCATTTGAAGCCTTTTGACATTGGTAACAAATAAATCGTCTCCCACCAACTGAACTTTTTTGCCCAATTTTTCCGTTAAGATTTTCCATCCTTCCCAATCGTCTTCAGCCGTAGCGTCTTCGATTGATATAATAGGATAATTATTGACCAAATGAGCGTAAAAATCTACCATTTCCGCAGAAGAAAGCTCTCTTTTATCCGACTTTTTAAAAATATATTTCTTTTTATCTTTATCGTAAAATTCGCTTGAAGCTGGGTCCATCGCAATGCATACATCTTCGCCTGGTTTATAACCCGCTTTTTCTATTGCTTGCATAATAACTTTTAAAGGCTCTTCGTTATCTTTCAAATCTGGAGCAAAACCGCCCTCGTCTCCAACTGTTGTGCTTAAGCCTTTATCATGAAGAATGTTTTTCAAATTGTGAAAGACTTCCGCCACGCATCTAATTCCTTCTTTAAAACTTGAAGAACCTACGGGCATAACCATATACTCTTGAAAGTCTATTGGAGCGCTTGAGTGAGCGCCTCCATTTAGAATATTAGCCATAGGAACGGGTAAAGTTTTGGCGTTAGTTCCTCCTATATATCTGTATAAAGGAATTTCTAATTCATTGGCCGCGGCTTTAGCAACGGCAAGAGACACTCCCAATATAGCGTTTGCTCCAAGTTTTCCCTTGTTTTCCGTGCTGTCAAGTTCTATCATAGTTCTGTCGATTTCAACTTGCTCTAAAGCGTCCATATCGATTAATTCGTTGCAAATAACTTCGTTTACATTTTCAACGGCTTTTTGAACGCCCTTTCCCAAATACCTACTTTTATCTCCGTCTCTTAATTCAACGGCTTCATGCTCTCCCGTTGAAGCTCCAGAAGGCACGGCGGCTCTTCCCATCGCTCCGCTATCCAAATAAACATCCACCTCAACGGTAGGATTGCCCCTCGAGTCTAAAATCTCTCTCGCCACTATATTATCTATTAAAGACATATTAAATACTCCTTGTTTTAAATTAACGATTTGTTTATATTATAATATAATTTATAAATTTCAAGTAAAATAAACACTTTCATAAAATAAATTCTATAATTCTAAATTCCGATATTTATACTATGTTTAAAGTAAATATTATATTAAGAGGAAGAGTTCAGGGCGTAGGGTTCAGATACTACGCAAAAAAATGCGCTGACGAGATGAAAGTCGCGGGAAAAGTTTGGAATAATTATGACGGTTCGGTTGAAATTATAGTATATTTGGAAACTAAAAAGGAAATAGACGAGTTTGTGGAAAAAATGAAAAAAGGTCCCGATATGGCAAGCGTTAAAGAATCGAATGTGGTTATAATTCCGTCCGACCCGCCTGTTGACGAAACTTTTGAGATGGATAATTAATAAATTAAACGGTATGATAAAAACAAATAATATTTTAAAAATATTTACGATTTTAATTTTATCTTATTCTCTATTTGGAGAAAACTATATAAATTATAAAGTAGAGAACGGAGACACTTTATACGGAATAGCTTTTTCGCATGGAATGTCCGCAAGCGAATTTTTGAGACTAAATAATATAGAAGACGCCGATAAATATAATCTTAAAATTGGAGAGACGCTTAAAGTAAAAGAAAAAGAATATAGTCTGGTTTTCGATTCCGTCCATAAATCTTACGCTTTAAATGTCGATAAATCGAAATCCTACAAAAATTATAAAGTAAAAGACGGCGATACGGTTCTTGGGATAGCTTTTTCGCATGGAATGTCCGCAAGCGAATTTTGCACTATAAACAATATAAAAGATTTCAATAAATATAATCTTAAAGTCGGAGAGATTTTAAAAGTAGCGAATAATAACGATAAAATTTCGATTGACAAAAAATCCGATAGTTCGACCGATAGAAATTCTATAGAAAATATAAAAAAAGAAATTGAAGCAAATATTCAAAAATCGCAAAATAATCAAAATAATTTTGAAATATATACGGTTAGAAGCGGAGATACGCTTTTTGGAATAGCGTTCGACAGCGATACTCCCGTTAATGATTTTTTAAGGATAAACAATATAGACGAGCCTTTGAAATATAAATTGAAAATCGGCGAAAAGTTAAAAATATATCCTCAAAAAAAGAATAGAATAAATAACTCCATAGACGATAAAAAAATAACTTCGGTTTATAAAGCAAAAAAAGGAGACACGCTTTCGGCGATAGCTATTAATAATTCAATGTCGTTAAACGAACTTCTCGAATTAAACGGATTGAACAGAGGCTATTTGCTTAAAATCGGGGACAATATAAAAGTCTACAATAAAGTAAATTTGAATTTAAATAATAATCTTAATAATCAAAATTCTACTTCAAAAAAAGAATACAGAAAAATCGAAGATTATAAAATAAAAAAAGGAGACACTTTAAGCGAAATTGCGCTTGCAAAAGGAATGGATTTAATTGAAATATATTCTTTAAATGGATTAAACGACAAATCTATAATTAAAGTTGACGAGATAATAAAAGTTTACGCCGAAAGAGATAAAAAAACTACTTTTGTTGATTCCACTTATTCGGTTAAAAAAGGAGACACTTTATATTCTATAACCCGAAATCATAAAATGGTTTTATCCGATTTGCTTAAATTAAACGATATAAAAGATTTGAATAATTATACTTTGCAGGCGGGCGCTACTTTGAAAGTAAAAATATTAAAAACTATTTATACCGATTTTGACGATTTGCCCGAAAGTTCTTTTATTTTTCCATATATAGGAAGAATAGTTTCAAAATACGGAACGGACGAAAATAATTTGGCAAACAGAGGAATAAATATTTCGGGTAAAGCGGGCGATAAAGTCGTCGCCGCAGATTACGGAATAGTGGAATATTCGGACAATATAAGAGGTTTTGGAAAAGCTATTATTATAAAACATAAAAACGGATACACCACCGCATACGCTCATTTGTCGGATACGAAAGTTAAAGCGGGAGATATAGTAAACAAGGGAGATTATATAGGAAATATCGGAGAGACGGGAATGGTAAACAAAAATCAACTTTATTTTAAAATCTCGTATCTGGGAATGCCGATTGACCCTTTGAGATTACTTCCTAAAGGTTAGTTTTTAATAAACCGCCTTGTTTAATATTTTTTTCTTTCATTTTTTTGATTATAGAATTTATAATTTCTCCTTTCGATTTTTTCCACTTCGGCGCTATCAAAGTCTCGCCCAAACTGTCGCCCGTAAGTCTCGCTATTATTATGTTTTCGCGCGTAAAACCTAAAACCTCCGAAATTAATTCTATATAAAAATCTTCGTCCAATGTAGGAAAATCATATTGACAAAAAATATTTTCAAAATAACTTCCTCTCACTATGTCGAGCTGATGAAATTTCACGGCGTCAATTTTTAATTTTGAAACATCTTTAATCGTTTTAATCATATCGTTTTTATCTTCAATTATTATTTTATTATTTTCAATTCTTTTCGGAAGCCCAAAAATTATATGAACGCAGATTATAAGATTTTTGTAATTTTCTTTTATATTGTTAATAGAATCGACAAAAGATTTAAAATTATGCCCTCTGTTTATAAATAATAAAGTTTCATCGTTGGAAGATTGAATCCCGACTTCAAGCCAAATTTCTTTATCGTTTACTCTAGCCAAATCGTTTAAGGTTTTTAAAGTTTCTTCTTCGAGCATATCGCTTCTTGCGCCAAACATAAGCCCAACGCAATCGTCAAATTTTATTAGTTCGTTCGCGTGAAATAAAGATTCTTTTGAAGCTAATTTTGAGAGAGGAGTTCCAAGCTGAAAATATCCGTAATATTTTTTATATCTTTCTTTATAATTTTTGACTCCGTTTAGCCATTGATTTTTTATGTCATCCTCTTTAATGTATGGAGGTTTATAACTTTCCAAATTACAAAATCGGCATCCTCCATCGTTTAATTTATGAGCGCATCCAAAATTTGTATTTATTGAAATTTTGCCGACTTTAATTTTGAATTTATTTTTCGCATAATCGGAAAAAGAATAATAAGGTTTTTCATTATTAGAATTTTTCATTGACAAAGTATATAAGAGGGGCAATATTTGTCAAATAAAAAAACCGTCATTGCGAGCCTCAACAGAAGTAAAGCATCTATACGAATAACGATTGATAAAATTATTACAAAATTATATAATGCATAAAAAATAAATTAATCATTAGGAGAAAATTTCATGAGATTTTTTATAGACACCGCGAATGTGGAAGATATAAAAAAAGCTAACGATATGGGAGTAATATGCGGAGTTACTACAAATCCGTCTTTGATAGCGAAAGAAGGAAAAAATTTTAACGATGTTATTAAAGAAATTACTTCTATAGTTGACGGACCTATTTCGGGAGAAGTTAAAGCGACAACGATTAAAGCGGAAGATATGATTACGGAAGCGAGAGAGATTGCTAAAATTCATAAAAATATGGTTGTAAAAATTCCTATGACTGTAGAAGGATTAAAGGCGGTTAAAGTTTTGTCGAAAGAAGGAATAAAAACTAATGTCACTTTAATATTTTCCGCAAATCAGGCTTTGCTTGCCGCAAGAGCGGGAGCGACTTATGTTTCGCCTTTTTTGGGAAGATTGGACGATATTTCTACCGATGGACTCGAACTTATAAGAACGATAGCCGATATTTTTGCCACGCATGATATTGACACGGAAATAATTTCCGCAAGCGTTAGACATCCGATACATGTTACCGAATGCGCGTTGGCGGGAGCGGATATTGCCACCGTTCCTTATAATGTTATAGAGCAGATGACGAAACATCCTCTAACCGAGCAGGGAATAGAAAAATTCAAAAAAGACTACGAAGCGGTATTCGGCAAATAAATTTACTTAAAGAATAAATTTAAATTATTTTTAGGCGATTAAAAAGTTTTTCGTTAATTATAAATATAAATTATTTTTTTGAAAAACTATTTTCTTCGCCTTTTAATAATCTTTTATAATTCGGTATATGTTTTATTATTATAAACAAAGCCAAAAGTATAGTTATAGGAAGTAGGAGTTTATAATCTATATTAAAAAATATTCTATATAAAAAATTAATCTTAAAATACAAAATTGTCAAAACAATCGGAAACATTATCGCTCCAACCGTGCTTCCAATTGCAACAGTTTTCTTTGAAGCGAATAAACCTATAAAGAAAAATATCATCGTAATAACCAAACTTATAGGAGCAAGCATAAACATAGTTCCCGCGCTTGTCGCCACCCCCTTTCCGCCTTTGAACCCCAAAAATATTGAAAATATATGCCCGATTATCGCGGCGACTCCGCATAAAATTAAAATATTATTTTGTCCTTTCAATATAAACGAAGGAATCAAAACGGCGATTATTCCCTTTCCAATATCGCAGAAATAGGCGAGTATTCCCGCTTTTTTTCCGCATAATCTTAAAACATTGCTCGCTCCGGGATTTGCGCTTCCTTCATGCCTTACATCATGCCCGTTCGCTTTTCCGATTATAAACGAAAACGGAATCGCTCCGATTAAATAAGATATTAAGACGCTTATAATTATTTTGATTATATTCATTTTTTCCACTCTTTTTATATTTTTATTAAAATTTTTTAACTTTCTTTCTTACTTCTCTTTTTGAAATTAAGAATTATCGGAGTTCCTCTAAAATCGAATATCTCTCTAAATTTATTTTCTAAATATCTTTTATAATGAGAATTTAGTTTTTGAGGATGATTGCAAAATATCGCGAAAGCTGGGGGATTGATTCCCGTTTGAGTCGCGTAAAAAATCTTAAAAGGATTTCCTCCCGCCGATATCGTATATTCTCTTGTCGCTCTAACAAAAGTTTCGGTAAGCGAATGAGTTTCAAATTTCTGTCTTCTTGTTTTAGCCACTCTAATCGCCAAAGATAAAAGTTTTTCGGCGTCTTTTTTTCGAGTCGCCGACACTTTAGCGTAAAAAACATAATTTAAAACGGGAAAAGTTTCTTTCATATAATTTTGATAATCGTTCCAAGTTATTCCTTTCTCTCTAATATCCCATTTATTTGCGGCGATTACTATTCCTTTTTTTCTTTCAATTATCAAATTCGCTATCGTTTTATCTTGTTCCGTTAAACCCTCGAATACATCGAGCATAAGAATACAAACATCGGAAGCTTCTATTGATTTTATCGCTCTGTTTACGCTATAATATTCTATATCGGAATTTACATTTTTCTTTTTTCTTATCCCCGCCGTGTCTATCAAACAAATCGCATCTCCGTTAAAATCAAAAGTTTCGTCTATCGGGTCTCTTGTAGTCCCCGCGATATTTGAAACGATGCTTCTTTCCTTTCCGATTAAAGTATTTAAAAGAGTCGACTTTCCAGCGTTAGGTTTTCCGACTATAGCTATATTTATTTTATTTTCTTCAATATTATTTTTTTTCGTTTTTTCAAATTCTTCTAAATTTTCATTTTTATTTGATTTTTTAAATTCTTTTTTCAAATTATTTTTATCAAGGCTTCTATATATATTCAAAATTTTTTCTTTCAAATCTTCTATTCCTTTATTATGTTCGGCGCTTATTCCGACCATTTCCTTTATTCCGAGCGAGTAGAATTCGTTTATTAATTGATTATGCGAATCGGCGTCAATTTTATTAATAACAAGTATTATCGGTTTATTCGTTTTTCTTATCGCGTTTATAAAATGTCTATCGTCTGGATGGCTTTGATGAGCGTCAACCAAAAATAAAAGTATATCGGATTCTTCGGTCGCGGTTTTTAATGCCTTCTCTCTCACTTTTTCATTTAAAATATCTTCGCTTGTGTCGAGCAGTCCGCCCGTATCGAATATATTGAATTCTATTCCGTTAATATAAATTTTTTCTACGCTTATATCTCGCGTCACTCCAGCGGTAGAATCTACTATAGATTTTCTTCTTCCTACTAATCTATTGAAAAGAGTGGACTTTCCCACATTTGGTCTTCCGAGTATGGCGATATTTTTCACAATTTATTTTATTAAATTTAGTTTTTAATTCTATAATATCATAGTTTTTAATATTTTTCTATAATTAATTTATGAGAAAAAGATTTATATTTCTAAAAATAATATGTTATCTAGCAATCTGTATTAAAAATCAAAGTCGTTCCGCTCGAATAGGCTGGGTCTAAATTTACACATTTATATAAATAACTCTATAATAAAAATTATAAATACTTTGACAAATAAAATTATTTTGTTATAATATTTTTATGAATAAAAAACCTTTTAATGCATTAAATGATTGTTTTGTTCGGTATTTTTTCACGGACAAAGGAGGCGAGAAAGTTTTACTTGACTTTATAAACGCCGTTATGATTAGCGCCGACATGAAAACTTTTAAAGCCGTTGAAATATTGAACCCGTTTAATCTAAAGAGGCACTATAAAGATAAAGAAACTATTGTCGATGTTAAATGCATTACGAAAAATGGAACGGTTGTAATTATCGAAGTTCAATTATCTGGCAATTCAAGATTTCCCGAAAGAATATTATATTATTGGTCTGCAAATTATAGTAAACTTTTAAAGAAAGGCGAAGAGTATGAAGATTTGACGCCTGTAATTAGTATCAATCTTCTTAATTTTAATTTGAATAAAAAGAATAGCAATGTGCATAGCTGTTATATGATTTACGATACAAAAAACGCAAGGTTGCTAACCGACCATTTGCAAATACATATGATAGAATTAAAGAAATTTAAATTCAAAGATAATGATTTAAAAAAGGATTTAAATTATTGGCTTGAATTTTTCACTACAAATAATATGGCACGACTGTGCGCAGTAGCGAGGAGTATATGTCAGAGATAGTAAAAGAAAAACCTATAATGGAAGAAGCTCACAAGAGGTATAATAATTTTATTAGAAGTCGATTAATGATGTCGGAATATGAGAAGAAAGAAATCTATCAATACGATAAACAAATAATGCTTAAAGAAGAAAGACAAGAAGGAATTAAAGAAGGAATTAAAAAAGGAAAACTTGAAGGAATAAAAGAAGGAAAACTTGAAGGAATAAAAGAAGGCGAAAAAAATAAAGCAATCTCAATGGCAAAATCAATGAAAGCAAAAAACATGGATATTAATCTTATAAGCGAAATTACAGGCTTAACCATTAAAGAAATAAATAAACTATAAAATAGACTTAATATTAATTTATTAGGACTTTTATTTTTAAAATCAAATTTTTACTAAAATCTATGAAAATATAATAACAAGGGGCTCGCCATAGGCGTCCCTACGGGAAGCTCCTTGTGTTAACAATTCATGAAAAAGAATGCAAGGGGCTTCAGCCCCTTGTTATAATGTCTGTCATTGCGAGATTTGTTTTACAAATCGAAGCAATCCAATATTAATAAAATTTCTTTTTTGTGGATTACTTCGGCTATAAATAGCCTCGTAATGACGGAGTAAAAAACAGTTGTCATTGCGAAACTCTGCTGAAGCAATCTACTTTCCCATCGTCATTGCGAGGGCAACGCCCGAAGCAATCCATTATTAATAAAACTAATGCAAGATGGTTCAACCCATTGTTGTTATAAATGCAGATATAGAACTACCCTTTTCGGATAGTTCTATATCTTATAGAATTAGTTTATGAGAAAGAGATTGATTAATCTAAAAATACCAAGTTATACCAGTAGACGCATTTAATATAAGCGAAGTCGAGCCAGAAGTATTAGCAAGCTCTCCCGCAACAGTAGCGCCTCCAGTTTGAATCTCGGTATACCATTCTAATCGAGGTCTCGGACGAATATATAACTCTCCATAAACGACATAACCAAATGTATAAAAAGGAGATTTTCGCCTATACTCTTCCGTTAGATTTTCTAAACCTTGCATAGCCTGAGTAAAAGAATATATTCTTTTCGCATTAACTATAGTGAGAGATAAAGCTGGCTCAACATAAAGCTCTATAGTTCCGCTTTCAGACACAGTCCTAAAACCTACAGGCAAAGCTATTCCTATTCTATAAGGCTCTTCTGCATAGTAAGTATTAGGTATGCTTGCTATATAACCGCCTCTTAACTCTCCTCCAGTATTTGCATCGGCATTTGCTCCCGTGCTTCCATAACTGCCGTCCGTTATGGAGCCGTTCACTGGCGCAAAACCTTTAGCCGTAATATAATAATTATCTACAATATTATAGTTTCTTGTAATATTCTTAAACTTCGTAGCCAAAGCCGTATCAAATTGAAATCTTATTATCGGCGTAATCTTATAATCAGATAAGTCATAATTAAAATAAGCTCTTAATTGAAAACCAACCGATTGTTGAGTAAAATTAGTAGAAGGAGAACTAATCTCTTTTATAGTCGAGTTTCCATAATTGAAGTAAAATCTTAAATGGGAGAAGTATTCCATATTGAAATAATATCTTCCCTCTATGCCAGTAGATATTACCATAGTTCCCTTTAAGCTATCGGTTTTATTATAGTAGGATTTTTGCCCAACTCCAACTGAAATTGGAATATTTATTCTAAAATTATTATCTAAAGCTGTCATAGACAAAATAGGAGTATGAACCATATAAGTAGGTCCTTTCCATTTAAATTCATAACCTAAAGCTATGCCAAATATTCCCATTTGATAGCCTATTCCAGCCAAAGCCGCGGGAACAAATTGGTCTAATCCTTTTTTAGCGTTATCTAAAGTATCAAAATCATTCACATTATGAACGATTATACCAGAAAGCGAATTAGCTCCCGTTAATCCTATAGCCGCTCTTATATTCTCGTTTCCAAATAGAACTCCGACTCTATCCGTGCGAACTCTCAATTGATTTGGTTGCACAAGCAAGTCTATAAAGGCGTCTGAAGAATAATATCCAAAAGCGCTCGCGCAAAATATTAATAAGAGTAAAATTATTTTTTTCATTTTCTTCTCCTTTTGTTGAATTCATTTAATTTTTACTGCTCTTTATAATTTATATTTTATCAAATACCGAATTGACCTAAAAACTATTAAGTCAATTCGGATTGATAATTTTTAATCTTATTTTATATCTTTATACCATTCGGTTTTATAAACTTCTCCCGTTATTGCTTTCATATTATATCTTCTAAATACTATATCGTAAGGACTAGCGCCATTCTCGCTAACCTGCTCTTCTGCAAGAGTAACGATAGTTCCGTCTCCGCAAACATCCAAAGACGAATAAGCTGCGACTGTGTTAATATCCAATAGCACTTTTGCTTCGCTGAAGCTTTTTCCTTCGTCTCTGCTTAAAAATAATTTCAAGCCTTTTCTATTTTCAGGTCCCGCTGCAATATGAAGTATTCTGTTTTTATCTTGCTCTTTTTCTCTTGTCCATACAACTCCTTCCGCGTCAGAGCGTCCATCCACAAAATTATCCCAAGCGGATAATTGTAGTGGCCAAGAACATTTACCATTAACGGGAACATCGGTAGATACAGCATACATACGATTACGACCTCTCGACTCGTTTCTAACGCTCATTAATAATTTTCCATCGTTCAATTCCGCTATAACTTTAGGCTCATTCCAGCTTCCATTACCTCCTGTTCCAGGTATCCAATTGTCCGCGCAATCCCAATTCTCACCTTTATCCGTTGAGTATATATAAAGACCATAAAGTCCACCGTTATTAACTTGACCAATCATAGCCGCGGCAAAAGTTCCGTCTTTTAAGGTTAAACCTCTTCCAGATGGCGCAAACGCTTTAGGTATCCCTTTTCCCGATGAATCTTTTGCAAATGAATTCTTAATCTTATTAATTAGGTTTTGCCCTACTTCCTTCCAATCGCTCCAAGTCTCGCCATTATCTTTGCTTTCAGACCTAAGCATTCTTGAAGGTGTAGAATCAGTCGCATTAGCAAAACCGCCGCCAGAAACAGCCATGCATACTAAAGTTCCGTCATTGGCTTTAAATACGAGAGCGTCTCCTTTATTTTGAGCTTTACTATAATCAGCATCAGTAGACCTATTTCCCAAAATTTTCTCAGCGCTCCAATTCTTTCCTCCGTCTTTACTAACTTTATAAACTATATCTATTAATCCTTTATAAAGCCCAATATCTCCGCCATGAGTGTATCTATCATCTGCGATAGCTATAATATTTCCGTTGTCTGCCACTATTATTGCCGGTATTCTGTATTGTTTTTTTGGACTTTTCCTAGACTGAAATACAATAGTCGGTCCCATAGAAAAATTCTGTTGTTGTTGTTGTTCCGTAAGATACCAAGCGGGAAAAACTTTACCTTGTTCATTGGTTATAGTTTGTCCGCCGCCGCTTCCTCCTCCGCCTGCGCCTCCAGAACCAGAACCGCCGCTTTCGTCTCCTAAAGGATTTTTACATGATAAAGCCAATATCATGCTTGCTAAAATTAAAAATAATTTTGATTTGCGAGTAAAAACTCTTTTTGTTGTTTGAGACATAATCTCCTCCATAAAATTAAATTTTTTATAAAAAGCGTTTAAAGACAAAACGCCAATTACCGAATTAAGAAATTTGGAAATATAAAAATTTTGAAAAA
>CAKVCG010000014.1 GCA_934725525.1 uncultured Brachyspira sp.
GCAGTAATTTTATTTTGGGGCATAGTAAATTTTTGGCAGATTCAACGCCGTCAACGATAACAGATAGAAAATAATTATAATTAAAGAGAGAGTAAAAAATGAAAATTATAAACATATTAGATAAAAGAAAATATAAATTATTATGTAGTGATATGTATGATAGCGATATTTTCAAAATGATACCTTTCAATTCTATAGAATTAGAATTATTAAAAAGATATTGTTATAATCAATATATATCTACTATTCAATATGCAAATAGACAAAATATAAATAGAATATACAATCGAGCGAACATATATCAAGATGTATTATCAAGGATTAAACAGTCAAAAGCATATTTGAGAATAAAAAAATTTGGAATATTCTTTAATTTTGAACCGAATTTATTTCAAATTTTTCAAGCGATTATATTAAAATGTTATTTATTTTTAATCGAGGAGTGAGAGCTTAAAAAATGTTAGTTTGGTTTGTATTTTCTTTTTTTATGGCGGTTGGTTTTATAACTATATGTTTAATAGACGAAAATTACGATGCTATTTATGATTATTGTAAAAAACGAGAGGAAAAAAGATTTCGTAAAGATATAGATAAACAAATTAAAGAACTAAATAAAAAACTAAAAAAACAACTAGAGAGTAAAAAATGTTAGAATTTGTAAAAAAAGATAAACTTGAAATGGTAATAGATAAGATTAAAAATATCTATGTTAAAAGAGTAAAAGACAAGGGCGAAGGTTTTATTAATTATTTTATAGATAAATACAAAGACCATCCCGCCGTTTATAACAACGACTTTTATAAAGATAATTTGGAGCTAATGAAAATAGACGCAATGTTTTTTTATCTATCAAGGCAAGATATAATATGTTCGATAACAAGCGATAACGATTTAGAAATTATAGATATAAAAGTTCGATAACAAGCGATAACGATTTAGAAATTATAGATATAAAAGAATTGGCATTTTAAAAAGAGAAAATAAAAGTTTATGCGCGATATATTCACAACGACCAGACAGATATTAAAAGATATATTTGAGAACGAGCTTAATGTAGATAAACCGAACCTCTCCGCAACGGCTATCGACTTTATCCTTCGGCATTATAAACAAGCCGTCCGCGACTATTTGGAAAAGGATTTTTTCGCGCAAGAAAAATTGATTAAACAACGGTTAAAGAAGAGCTATAACTTATTCATTAAAAACGGCAGCGATAATATGGAGATAGATATATTAAAGTATAGCTTAAAAGATTTGAAGCCTGCATTTCGTAAAGAGCTCGAAAAATCTATTAAGAACTGTTTAAATCTATGTAAGACGCACGATATAAACTTTTTGAATCAAGTGGGCGACAGCCTTTTAAACTATTGTAGTAATACTAAATTGGTTCGGACGCAGAGTTCTTTTTTGGAAGATGTATTGCCGAAGAAGTATCATAATTTAAAAATTTTATAATAAATCAAAAAATACATGGTATAGCTTTAAATTTTTAGTAAAAATTATTTACTAACACTTGACATTTTATTTACGATATTGTATAATATAAACATAAAATATTAAATATTTTAGCATTATATTAAACTTTAATTAATTTAAGGAGAATTTTAAAATGAAAAAAATATTAATCGTATCTTTTTTAATTTCGGCGGTCGTTTCTTTAAACGGTTTGTCAAATTTATTTGCGGCGGACTTCGAGCCTGGAATAGGTTTAGTCGTGCCTTTAGGAGCTTCGATTTCCCAAAAAAGTCAAACTCATAACGCCGATGCGGACAAAAATGACGGAACATTGTCGGGCAAATCGGCTTTTGAATTCGGAGTGGGAATACTCCCGGGTTTTTATATGGGATTTGACGATTATATGGGATTTTCGATAGCTTTGGATTTGGGCTATAAACGAGAGGTTTTCTCCTATAACGAAAATAAACTCGGAGGCGGACAATACGAAAAAATCGGAACAAGTTATTATTTCGACACGATAAATATAGGCTTGCTTCCAAAATTCAATATCGCCCGCTTCTACATTGGAATAGGCGGAGGAATAAAATTAATCGTATCTGGAAACGAAAAAACTAAAAATTATAACGAAAATAAAAGTCAGTTTGTCGATTCCGAAACAAAATATAATTTCAATTCCGTAAAAAATAAATTCAAAAATCCTTATATTCCTTATATTAAAGCGACTTTCGATTATTTATTTTTCTTTGACGATGAAATCGCTTTTGGAATAGGATTATACGCGGGATACGATTTTGGTCCGCAAATCAAAGACGACAGATTTAGCAAAAATAATTTGGGAGCTTTCGATATTGGAGGACAAATTAGTTTTTATTTTGTAAACGATTAAATCTAAATTAAGTTTTTATTTACGACAAATAATTAAATGCGGTAGCTATTTTTAGTTATCGCATTTTTTATTTATAATTATTATAATAAATATTAGTTTACATAATTTTTTACTATTGTTTTTTTATTATAATCCGAAAAAATAATAAATATGGGTAGTTTTATGATAGAACCTATAAAACCTATAATTTTAGGATTTATTCAGGCAATAACAGAATTTTTGCCCGTTTCAAGTTCGGGGCATTTGAGAATAGCGGAATATTTTCTTGGATTTAAAACGGAAAATATACTTTTGTTTGAAATAGCTCTTCATTTTGGAACTTTTTTAGCGACAATTATAATTTTTAGAGAAGATATTTTAATTGCGATTAAAGGATTTTTTTTAGGATTAAAAGATTTCAAAAACGCAAACGAAAATGACGAAGGATTTAGAATCGCTTTTATGGTAATAATAGCTTCAATACCTGTGGCAATAGTCGGATTTTTTTTGGAAAAATATTTAAGCGATTTGCCTCTGCATAGAATCGGATTAAATCTTATAATAACGGGCTCTATTCTTCTGCTCACTAAAAATACGGATAAAATTCCAATAAAGAAAGATGTTTTTTCTACCACTTATTATAATGTTTTAATGATAGGAATCGCTCAGGCTTTAGCGGTTTTTCCCGGAATATCTCGGTCGGGCATGACTATCAGCGTGGCTTTATTTTTGGGGTTAAATAGGGATTTTGCGGGAAGGTTTTCGTTTTTAATTTCTTTACCCGCGATTTTCGGAGCTTTGATTTTGTCTTTAAAAAATTTGAAAGATTTAAAAAGTTTCGATATTTCCTACGCCGTTATCGGACTTATTACTTCTTTCATATTTGGAATAATAGCTTTAAAATTTTTAATGTCGTTTTTAAGAAAAGGAAAATTTTTTCATTTCGGGTTTTACTGCATGATAGTGGGAATCGCCGTATATTTATATTTTATAACGGTTGCGGTTAATTGACGGAGTTTTATTTATGAGCAAATTTAATGATAAAAATAGAAATCCGATTTTCGATATAACTGGATTTTTATGTCTGCTTTTTGCAGGAATATTATTGCTTTCGTATTTCAGCTTAAATACGAAAAATATAGATTTAAATGAAAATATATATCAAAATTTTCTCGGAGTATTTGGCGCTTATATATCGGTTAATTCTTTTCTTTCTTTCGGTTATTCTTCTTTTATTTTTCCTATATTTTTTATATATGCGGGAATCAATATTATACTTAAAAATTCTGCAAGCAAAATTCCATTATACTCTTTGGCTTCTTCTATTTTGATGATATTATTGAGCGTCCTATTCGACATATCTTTTGGAGATACCGTTTCCTATAAAAAAGGAGGAATTATGGGCGCGGTTATTGGAGAGAGTTTAATTTCTTTATTCGGTAAAACGGGCGCTTTTATAATGACAATTTCGGGGCTAATTATTTTAACTATTATATTCGCTAAAGTTTCAATATTGGATTTTGTTAATTATTTAAAAAATACCTTGAGTAAAATCGATTTGAAAAAAATAAAAGATTTTGAAAATAAAATAATAAACGATTCTAAAAATTCGGATGATATAAATAAAACTAATAAAACGAATTCGGATAATAATAAGGAGAAGCTTCAAACCAAAGATTATCTGCCAATTTTTTATAAAAAAGAAATCTCCGAAATGAATTTTGGAACATTGCCTTTTATAGAAAAAATTAAAGAATCGAATAATCGTTTTTCAAATTCTTTTTCTTTTAATGAAGACGATTTTAGAGAAAAATTGAGAAGAAAGAATGCGACTAATAATTTTAACGAAAACTTTTTTAACAATGCAAATAACTATTCTGATAAGGAAAATAAAATAGACGATATTGTAAACGGCTTGAAGAATAATAATTTCAATGTAAATACTTTAGAAACCGAAGAGGAAGATTTGGGAAGTTCTTTGGCAAAAGCGGTATTTGGAAACGATTATAAAAAAAATTATAATAACAATAATCAAAATAACGATTTTTTAGTGGAATATTCTTTAAATAAAAATAATAATTCAAATAATTTAAATAATACTAACGGCGAAGAATTGGAATTGGATTTTAATATTAACAGAGCGAGAGTGTCCGATTTCAAAAGAGCGATTTATGAAGATTCGATTCATTCAAAGTCGAGATTCGATAAAACCGACAATTTTATTAAAGCGAATAACAATACTTATGACGATTATAGCGAATATTTACGCAAAAGTAAAAAGGAAAATTTTCATTCCAATAATTTAAATAATTCTTTCGATTCATTAAATTCAAATTATTTAAATGAAATTAATAAAAGCGAAAATAATAATTTGGAAAATAAAAATATAGGGAACGATTATTATACAAATGATATAAATAATAAACCTGACATCAAAGAAGATTTTAATCGTAAAAAAGAAGATATTCTTTCAAAAATAAGAAATATGGTTAATAAAAATAAAGAGCCTAATAATGAAGAATATATTTCGACTTCAAATAATTTTAATAATATAAATGATAATAAGCCTTTTGAATTTAATATGGGATACGCTTCAAAAAGAGAATATAACAGAGCCGACCATATTCCCGAAAGTTCTAATAATTTTAATTATAATTTGGAAGAGTTCGATTTGGATGAAGAAGAATTATATAAAACTGAAGATAATCCCAATTATATAGAAGATATTCAAATAAAAGAAATAAATGAAAATAATAACGATTTTAATTTTGAAGAAAATAAAAATTTAAATAATATAAATTTTCAAGAGATAAAAGAAAATAATACAGAATCTCCGTCTTTTATAAATATCGAATCCGATAAAAAAATCAATATTATAAACGACAATAATAAAGCGATAATCAGAAGAACAAAAAGCGATTTGGATTTGATACAATCCAATTTTGACGCTAAATATGTCGATAAACATTATAAAAATCCTCCTTTCGATTTATTAAATAGAGCGATTCCTATTAACGATAATGTTGTGCTCGAATCGATAAAACAGACGGCAATTCAGCTTGAAAACACTTTGCTTGATTTTAATATCGAGGCTAAAGTTACGGGAGTTTCAAGAGGTCCCGTTATTACAAGATACGAACTTGAACTTGCAGCTGGAACGAGAGTTTCAAAAATATCAAATCTTACGGACAATATAGCTTTGGCTTTGGCTTCAGAGAGCGTTAGAATAATAGCGCCAATTCCTGGTCGTTCGGTTATTGGAATTGAAATACCTAATAAAGTGAGAAATGCCGTTTATTTGAGAGAAGTTTTGGAAAGCGTAGATTTTAGAAATTCTAAATTAGATATTCCATTTGTTTTGGGAAAAGGAATTTACGGAAATAATGTCGTTTCGGATATGTCGGAAGCGCCCCATCTTTTGGTCGCGGGAACTACGGGAAGCGGAAAGAGCGTTTGTTTGTCTACAATAATTCTTTCGCTTTTATATAAATTCCGTCCCGATGAACTTAAATTTATATTTGTAGATAAAAAGAGAGTAGAACTTTCAATTTATAACGGAATTCCGCATTTAATGTCGCCTGTAGTTTCTGACGAAAAAAAGGCTACAATCGTTTTGAGATATATTGTCGATATAATGGAAAAACGATACGAAAGAATGGAGAGATTTTTTGTCCGCAATGTAAAAACTTATAACGAAAAAGTAAAACAACTTATAAAAGAAGGCGAAACGGAATTCAACGGAGAGCCTCTGGAATTATTTCCTTATATAGTTTTAGTTATAGACGAACTTCACAATTTGATGGTTGTCGCTTCAAAAGAAGTGGAAGATTTAATTTCGCGTTTGGCGGGAATGAGTAGAGCGGTTGGAATTCATTTGATAATAGCCACTCAAAGACCTTCGGCAGATGTCGTGACGGGAGTTATCAAGGCTAATTTGCCTACGAGAGTCGCTTTTCAAGTGCCGAATAAAACTAATTCAAGAATCATAATAGATATGTCTGGAGCGGAACAACTTTTAGGAAAAGGAGACGCTTTATTTTGCGCATCGGGAAGCCAAATGCCCGAGAGAATTCAAGGCGCTTTTGTTTCCGATAACGAAGTAAAAAAAGTTGTCGATTATTTATCGGACGAAATGTCTCCGATGTTTGACGAAAGTTTGATAGCCGCTTTGGAAGGAAGCGACGGAGACGATAGAAACTCCGATGAAGAAGATATACTTGACGAAGAGCTATGGGAAGACGCGGTTAAACTTGTGGCAAGAACTGGAAAAGCGAGCGCGTCGTTTTTACAGCGAAGATTAAAAATTGGATATAACCGAGCTGCAAGAATAGTGGAGATAATGGAGCGTCAGGGAATAGTGGGACCAGAAAACGGAAGCAAACCGAGAGAAGTCTTGATTTCGTTGGAAGAATAAATTTGTCATTCGCCAGAGGCGTCCATGCGAAAACGAGGCGATGACAGAAATGCATTGTCATTACGAGGCTATTTCTCCGAAGGAGTGCCTTTGGCATAGCCGAAGTAATCCAAAATTAAAATCGTTAACTTTCTTAATAACAAGGGGTTTCAACCCCTTGCATCTCTTTACAATTGCATACAAGGGGCTAAAGCCACCTTGTTATCTGTATAGATTGCTTCGTTTCACTCGCAATGACGCTTTTTTTATTTTTTAATGACGAATTTTTTTTTAATTAAACTATTTACAAAAAATTAAAACATGCTATTATTATTAAAAATAATTAATAAAAAAGAGGTAAAAATATGTATAGTGTAAATTTCTTAAGCAAAGCAAAGCAAAGCAAAGCAAAGCAAAGCAAAGCAAAGCAAAGCAAAGCGTGAATTACGCGCTTTAGCCAACAATCATTTCAAAACATTTCTTATCACATTATTATCATTAACATTACTATTCTCAATTAGCTGTAGTAATGAAGGAACGACAGGCGGCGGAGACGACTACGATTATTTCTATGTAAGTCAAGATTATAACAACAGAACTAATGACATAACGGTTATTATCGAAGGCACTGCAAAAAGAGTTGGCTCTGCGGGACATATAGGATTTACCGCCAACGGTTCTACGATTTCTACAATTTCAAAAGAAAGCGTAGCAAACAATAGCGGAAGTTCGCTCGCTTTAGAACCGTCCGATTTTGAATATAGCGAATCGACTAAAGAATTAACTTTATCATACACAGGTTTAGATAAATTCCAAAAAGCAAGCGATAGTTTAACCGCCAAACAAAAATATCAATATACGATAACATTTAAATTTACCGACTATTCTGGTAAAGAAACTACAACGGATGTTACGGTTAATTTAATCAAAGCTCAACTTATAACCAAAGACGATATATTGACTATGATGAAAAATATAAAATGTAGTGATAATGAACTTTTTTTTCCTGCAAGTGCTGGCGAAATTGTTCTAAATGATGGTTCGGGTGGAAATGCGGGACTAGGAAGTCTTAAATTTAGTTTTGCTTCTTTAAATGCAAATCAATTTAATACTTCTTCTATTCCAAATTTCACTTTACAGGGAACTTCTAGTCATAGCGCTTTAAAAACTTTCAAGACTGGTTCTGTATCTCGCCTTATTGCTCAATCAATATATCAAACTACGCAGTATAAAGAATGGTTTTCAGGTTATTGGTCTGGCATAGATTACAATACCGTTCCGACAATTAATAATAAAAATGCGACTTTCACTCTCAAATTTACGAGCGGTTTAAAAAGCGGTTATGCATTGTCGAGCCAAATTTCAAGCGTATTAACTTCTGGGTTGACTATAAGATTAGTCGCGGACGATAAAAGCGCTTGGGACTGATTGATTTATAATTTATAGTGATAATATTGATAAGAAATAAAAAAGGCATCGTATTTAATTGCGGTGTCTTTTTTATTTATCATTAAAATTTACAAAACAAAATTCTAAAATTATTCTATATTTATATTCGATTCATAGCCGTCAACTTTTATATTATAATTTCCGTTTTTTAATTCCATCGAATAATTGTCTTTTTCGCCCGATATATTTATAATTTTTTCTTTATTAAATTCTATAACGCAATAATTTTTTATATCTCTAATATTTAAATAATATTCTTTTCCGTTTTTATTTATTTCAATATTGTTAAAAATATAAGTTTCGTTTTTGTAGTCGTTATCTCCTCTTGCGGCAAGCGGTTTTGTTATTGAGAAAAAAGTCATCGATTCTATTATATTGTTTTTTATCTTAATTGAAGATTTTCTTTCAGTTAAATCGAACATCTCAGAATCGTTAATATTTTCCATAATAAACAAATCGGACTTTAATTTATTTACTTTCATTTGAAGTTCGGGATTATTTTCAAGTTCGTTTAAAAATTCTTTAGACGCTTTAATTCCGTCAATATATTTTATAACTTCTTTTTCATAATATTTTAATTTTTCATTATTCATAAATAAATCCCCGCTAATTATTACTCTTATTAAATCTGCTAAAATTAAAATTTTCTTTTAAATATTTTTTTATTTTATTTATAATTTTTGTAATCGCATTGACGCTTATATAGAATAACTTCGCTATAAAAGAATGCGGAACATTTAATTTTATCGCTTTAAGTTTATTTATACTATTTTGTTTTTTGCTCGCCAAATGAACCGTCCAGAGTCCTTTATTTTTATATTCCAAAATTTTCAAATTTATTTTCGCTATAGAATCCTGCAATTTTATTATATCGTTATATTTATGTATATAAGTAGCTCTCGCTTTTTCTATTATCGAATAAGCCTCTTCGTAATTTATATTAAAAAATTTCATTAAAGGTTTTGTTATAAGATTTATAAATAATTCTAAATTATGAATAAAAAATATTAAGGAATCTCTATTTGAAAATTCGCTTTCAATATAATTAAAAATTTTCAAAGATATTTCCTCTATATTGTCGCTTTCACTTTCATTTATAGAATTAAGAAAATATATAGAATATTTTTTTGTATCGTATAAAACATCATGCAATGTTAAAGCCTCTCTATTGCATAAAGGAGCGTCTATAGAGATTTCGACTTTTTTGTATTTTTCTTTTCTCTTTTTAGAATCTATATAATTTAAATAACTATTTCGCAAAGTATATGTGAACCAAGTTATAAATTTAGCTTCGGTTTCGTTATATTTAAGCAAAATATTTTCTATTCTTTCTATATAATACAAATAAAAATCCAAAGCGATTTCATGGCAAACTCCGAAAACTTTTCTCGGATAATTATAAATATATTTTGACAAATGATTATTTATTTCTTTGAAAGTTATGACGCTTCTTGAGGATTTATATTCCAATATGGCTTTTTTAATAAAATAGTCGTCAATCGGCATTTTTATCCTCCTCACTGTTTATTAAAACTCTATAAAATATCTCTTCGATTCTTTTATCCTCTATATTAGCTTCTTTTATAACTTTAGAAATCCACTTTTGATGTTCTTCGCTTATTTCTTTATTCGATTTATTTTCAGAAATATTTATTTTATTATCATTATTATTGTTTAAGCCGTCAATATTTACTTCGCCCACTCTCGTTTTAATTTCAACGACTATTATGTCCGTTTCTTTTTTTATATTTTTAATAATATTGAGTCTATTCATTGAAATTTCATTAGCCCATACCGTGTCCGCCACCGTCAATGTTAGAACACCGTTTTTTAAAAATGAAGGATAGCAAATTTTAGAAAGCGTCTCGCCGATAATAATATTCCATTTTTGAGTGATTTTAAGATAAGCGAATAAATTAATATTCTTTTTAGAATATTCGTTTAATATATTTTGTATAGTATGCATAATATTCCCAAAAATATATTAATTATTTGCCGTATTTGTCATATAAGTTTTAACTTCTTCGTCTTCGTTATATTCGTAAGTTTTAATATTATCAATATTCTCGGGATTTTTATTTTCTTTATTATCCGCAAAACCGAGCAAAGTTTTAACTCTAACTATAGAGTCGGAAACATTCTTATAATTTTTATCCAATTTATAAACATCTTCGTAAATTTGAAGAGCCGAATTATAATTTTTATCTCTTTCGTAAGTAGCCGCAAGATTAATCATATAAACCACATTATTTGGACTGTATATATTAGCTTTCAAAAAAGAGGTTTCAGCCAATTTATAATCTTCTGTATATAAATATAAAAGCCCTAAAAAATTATTTACATAGGCATCGTTGGGATTCAAATTAACGGAACGCCTTATAGACTCTATAGCTTCGTTTGTTTTTTCAAGTCTATATAGAGCGTATCCTTTTTGAAAATATAATTTCGGCGAAAACCTATTTATGAGAATTCCGTTTCTTGCCGTTTTTAGCATATTGCTGTAATCTCTTTGATACATATAAATATTTGACAAAGTTTCAAAATATTCTATCTTCAAAACGGGGGAATTATTTATTTCATATTCGAATAATTCCGCCGCCTTCCTATAATTTTTAGAATTATAATATCTATAAGCGTTTTCTATATTGGTTTTATTATATGTAAAATCCTGCGAATATAATAAATTAAACATTAATAATAAAAAAAATAATATAAATAAAATAGACACTTTTTTAATTTTCATTTTTTTTAAAACTCTGCAATCTAAAGTCGTTTATCATAGCCGAAGCGTAAGTTAAAGTGGCGTTATATATTTCCTCTTTATTTTTTCCTTTAAAGAAAGAAAATACTCTCGGCGATTGGACGCTTAAAGATTCGGGAAGTATTACTTTATTGTCGAAACTCTTTTTTAAAGCTATCGTTTTTATGTTATCCATTTTTTCAATAAACGAATGCAAAAAAAAACCCGATTCTTTAAGTATAAACTGCTCCGAACGGGCTATACCCTCGCTTTTATCCAGAGCGAATACATAGTCGGAAAATATTTGAGGAATTTTACTCTCTCCTACGGGCATAACGAATCTCTGAAATTTATTGTCATAATCTTTTATCGCCGTTTCTATAACATAATCGCTCGCTTCTCCCGAAAAATACCTTATAACGCAAAAACAATTATATAATTCTTTAAAAGCCCCGTATAAATGGCAAATTTCCTCGTCCGCTTTAGGGTGAATATTTTCTATTGGGTATTTTTCAACTGCGCTTCTAAATTTTTCTATCATACTGTCGACTTTATTCATAAAAGAATTTTCTTTGGCTTTTTTTTCCTCCGCTTCTCTTCTTTCTTGTTCCAATTCTCGCTCTCTCAAAGTATTTTTTATATCTTCTAATATATTCATTTCAATCAGTAAAAAATTTGATAAATCCTGTCTGTTTTGCAAAGCCTCTCTGTATCTGTTATTGAAAGTTTCGACATTATAAATTTTATTTCCGTATTTTTTAGCGCCCTCTTCGTATTCGTTTCTTATTTTCGATAATGTGGCGTTTATTTCCTTATCGCTTAAACTTGGCATATTGACCCCTTCTAAATTTTATGTTAATAATTATATAATAATAACATAAAATTTAAATATAAAATTTTATTTTCCTATCATAATATTCAATATTTCCACATCGGTAGACTTCATGCCTTCCTTGGCCATTCTTCCTATACTGTCTATAGTGTTTTCTATATCCTCTTTTACCAATCCGTCTCCCGCCTTAAATACATTACCCTCTCTGGCTAAGTTAAAGGCAAATATTCCGCAGTCCACGGCCTCGGCAATTTTGGAAGCGCATGAAGATTTTGCCCCATCGCAAACCATGCCTCCTATTGTGCATAGAGAGTTTGTAATCGTATCCGATATTTGCCGATAATCTGCGCCATGTAAATAAGCTATTCCAGAAGCCGCGCCAGTGGCCGCGCAAACTACCCCGCAAAAAGCGGATAATTTACCAATATGTTTCTTTTGTAAAATCGCTACTAAATTAGATAAAACTAAAGCCCTATACAATTTTTCTTCATCTACATTTAATTCTTTTGCATATTCTATAACCGGAACGGATACCGTTATTCCTTGATTACCGCTTCCAGAATTTGTAACCACCGGCATAGCGCATCCTCCCATTCTTGCATCGGAACCAGCGGAAGCCTTAGCCTTAGCTCTGTTTCTTATATCGTTGCCATAATATTTGAGCAATGTCTTTCCTATAGACGCTCCGTATTCGTTTTCCATCCCTTCTTTGGATATAGCCGTATTCATATCTATTTGCCTATCTATTATCTCTTCTATGTCCTCTATTTTTACTTCGTTTGCAAAATCAAGTATATCTTTTATTTTCAAAGATTCTCTATCCGCAAAATTTTTAGTTTTATAGGAATCGTCCGATTGAAATATTATCTTTCCGTTTTTAGTTATTTTAGTTATATTAGTATGAGCGTTTTTTATTTCAACGGAATAATATCCGCCTTTATATTCCGTTTCTATTATTATTTGCAAATTCTCTTCGCCTTCTATGAGCTCGCATTTGCAAAAGCCGTTATTTATAAGTTCTTTAGTTTTTTCAATATCTTCTTTTTTTACCGTAGACAATACTTCAAGATTTTTATTATAATCTCCGCCAATCAATCCTAATGTTGCGGCTACGTCTATCCCTTTCAAGCCGCCAGAGTTTGGAACGGTCACGCCTTTAACATTTTTAATAATATTTCCGCTACATTTTACCGTAATAGAGTTTGGAATATCGCCTATTAAATCTCGCATTTTAGCGCCTGCAAAAGCTATGGCTATAGGTTCTGTGCATCCGAGGGCGGGGACTAATTCCTCTTTTAAGATGTTGATATAGTTTAGATATAATTCTTTATTCATCGTTTTCTCCTTAAAATAAATACATAATTCCAAAATTATATTCATATTATATTTTATTTACCATATATATCAATATTTTTATAAAAAATATTGACAAAAAATTATATCTAAAGTATCATATTTATTATTTTATTAAAGTAAAGAAGGTGGCAAAAATGTCTGATTTAAATGAATTAACATCCCAAAAAACTAAAAAAGATTACCTTTTAATTAAACTTTTTATAGGTATTGTAGTCGGTATAATTATAGGAACATATTCCAACGAAGGGATAATAAATGTAATACAGTCTATAAAATATGTCCTTAATCAAGTTATATCTTTTATGGTGCCTTTAATAGTTTTAGGATTTATAGCTCCCGCTATTACCAAAATGGGCGACAGGGCAAACAAAATGCTCGGAGTTATACTTTTAATAGCTTACTGCTCATCTGTAGGGGCGGCTGCATTTTCTACGATTGCAGGATACATTATTATTCCTAATTTAAATATACCTTCAAATGTGGAAGGTCTAAGAAATTTGCCGAATATAATATTTAAATTAGATATTAGTCCGGTTTTTCCCGTTATAACCGCATTGTTTTTAGCCATATGCGGAGGTATTGCGGTAATAAAAACTAAAGCCGAGTATTTTAAAAATTTATTAAACGAGCTTAACGATATAATGTTATTTTTAGTTAATAAAGTGGTAGTTCCCATACTTCCTTTTTATATAGGAACTACGTTTGCAACTTTATCATACGAAGGAACTATAATGAAAAATGTTCCTGTATTTTTAATCGTTATTTTAATAGTTATAATCGGACATTTTATTTGGCTTACTTTATTATATTCTATAGCGGGAATTATATCGAAAAAGAATCCTATTAGAGTATTTAAACATTACGGGCCAGCTTATCTTACGGCCGTAGGAACTATGTCTTCAGCCGCAACTCTTCCAGTAGCTTTAAAATGCGCCAATAAATCTGACGCTTTAGATAAAGATATTGTCAATTTTGCAATACCAATGGGGGCTACGATACATTTATGCGGTTCTGTTTTAACTGAAACTTTTTTTGTAATGACTATTTCAAAATTATTATACGGTTCTATTCCAAGCGTTGGAACTATGATATTATTTTGTATATTATTGGGCATATTTGCGGTTGGAGCGCCGGGAGTCCCAGGCGGAACTGTAGTTGCTTCTTTGGGAATTATAATATCCGTTTTAGGATTTGATAATGACGGCACCGCTCTAATCTTAGCAATTTTTGCCTTGCAGGATAGTTTTGGAACGGCTTGCAATGTTACGGGAGACGGAGCTATAGCCTTAATGCTTCAAGGCATATTCAAAAAAGAGTGATTAAATTTTTTGTATATTGAATAATTGACAATATTTTTTTATAGAGTATAATAGTTTCCTAAATAAGTAATTTTAATAATTTTACATTTAGGAGTTCGTATGAAATATATTTATTCCTTACTATTTATAATATTTTCGTTATTATCATGTAAGTCGAATGCGGATAAAATAAAAATAGGCATTTTGCAATTGGTAGAACATGACGCTTTAGACGCTTCTTACAGAGGTTTTGTTGACGGACTTAAAGAAGCGGGATATGAAGACGGGAAAAATATAATAATAGATTATCAAAACGCTCAAGGCGAGCAGGCAAATTGCGTTACTATAGGGCAAAAATTCATTAACGACAAAAGCGATTTAATCTTGGCTATAGCGACTCCAGCGGCTCAAGCGGTCGCGAATATGACTAAAGATATACCTATACTTATTACTGCGGTTACCGACCCTGCCGATTCAAAATTGGTTAACGACAATAACGCTCCCGGTGGAAATGTTACGGGAACTTCCGATTTGACTCCCGTTGAATCTCAAATAGAATTATTAACGGAAATTACTCCGAATGTAAAAACCGTAGGACTCTTATATTGCTCAAGCGAACAGAACTCTATATTTCAAATAAATATGGCTAAAAGAAAGTTGGATTCTATGGGAATAAAACATATAGATTTGACGGTTTCAAACCCTAACGAGATTCAGCAAGTTTTACAAAGCGCTATTGGAAAAGTTGAAGCGGTTTATACTCCTACCGACAATATGATTGCGGCGGGAATGGCTACTGTAGCTTTGGTTGCCGAGCCTGCTAAACTTCCCGTGGTTTGCGGAGAAGGAGGAATGACTAAACTTGGAGGAACGGCTACTTACGGAATAAGTTATTACGAACTCGGAAAATTAACCTCCACTCAAGCGGTTTCAATATTGAAAAGCGAAAAAAAACCCGCCGAAATGCCTATAGAATATTTGCAAAAATTTGATTTGATTGTCAATACGAATATGGTTGAAGCTATTGGTTTGACTATTCCAGAATCGTTATATAATCAATAAAGGATTATTAATTAATGTTTGAAGGAATTTTTCTCGCTATTCAAGGGGCGGCTTCTCAAGGAATAATTTGGGGAATAATGACGCTTGGAGTTTATATAACTTTTAAGGTTTTGGATTTTCCAGATTTGACGGTTGACGGAAGTTTCGCTTTGGGCGGAGCGGTAAGCGCGATATTAATATCAAACGGAATGAATCCTTTTATAACTTTAATTTTTTCTTTTTTAGCGGGTTCTTTGGCGGGACTTGCTACGGGAATATTGAATACAAAATTGCAAATACCCGGAATATTGGCTGGAATTCTTACAATGATAGCTTTATATTCGATTAATATAAGAGTTATGGGCGGAAGACCGAATATACCGCTTTTGGGAATGGCTACCTCGCTAACCATTATTCAAAATATTCTTTCTTTAAGTAAAGTTATATCCGATTTGCTTGTCGGTTTTATATTTTCTTTATTCATAGTTTTTATTATGTATTGGTTTTTTGGAACGGAAATGGGATGCGCTATAAGGGCTACGGGAAATAACGAAAAAATGATTCGAGCTTTGGGAGTAGACACAAATATAATGAAAACAATCGGGCTTATGATTTCAAACGCTTTGGTTTCTCTTTCTGGAGCTTTGGTTACTCAAAGTCAAGGATACGCCGATGTGGGAATGGGAAACGGAACTATAGTTGTAGGACTCGCGTCCGTCATAATAGGAGAGGTTATTTTTGGAAATAGATTTAATTTTTTATATAAATTGTTTTCTATTGTAATGGGTTCTATAATTTATAGAATAATAATAGCGATAGTTCTTCAATTAGGATTAAAGGCTACCGACTTAAAATTATTAACGGCAATAATTGTGGCAATCGCTCTTTCCGTTCCAGTGCTTAATAAAAAAGCTACGAAAATATTGAATCCAAAAAGAAAAGGATAATTATGCTCGAATTACAAGAGATTTATAAAACATTTAATAAAGGAACTATAACCGAAAAAAAAGCGATTAACGGAGTCGACTTAAAATTAAACGAAGGCGATTTTGTCACGGTTATCGGCGGAAACGGAGCGGGAAAATCTACTCTTTTAAATTTAATAGCGGGAGTTTACGAATCCGATTACGGAAAAATACTTGTGGACGGAATAGATATTACCGACAAAAAAGAATATGCGAGAGCGGGACTTTTCGGAAGAGTATTTCAAGACCCAATGACGGGGACAGCCTCAAATATGGGAATAGAAGAAAATCTTGCGCTTGCCAAAAGAAAAGGACACCCAAGAACTTTAAGATGGGGAATAACTCGAGTAGAAAGAGACGAATATATTGAAAAATTAAAAAGACTCGATTTGGGTTTGGAAAAAAGATTAAATTTGAAAGTGGGACTTCTTTCTGGCGGGCAGAGACAGGCGCTCACTCTCTTAATGGCAACCCTTAAAAAACCTCGACTGCTTTTGCTTGACGAACATACGGCGGCGCTCGACCCAAAAACCGCAAAAAAAGTCCTTGAAATTACCGAAGAGATAATAAGAGAGGACAAATTAACCGCTTTTATGGTCACTCATAATATTAAAGACGCTATTCATTACGGAAACAGACTTATAATGATGAACGATGGAAATATTATTTACGATGTTTCGGGCGAAGAAAAAAAATCTTTGGAAATTTCAGATTTACTTAAAAAATTTGAAAACGAAGAAAACGTTTTAAGCGATAAATTATTATTGTCTTAATAAAAAACTAATAATTTTTAGTAATTATTCTTTATACATATTTATTTCTATTTTATAATTATTTTTACTTGACAAAATTTATTATTTATTGTATCATTGTTAGATAAAACAAACAAGAATAACGACAAAGGAGTTATAAAATGAGTTCATTAATAAATCAAAAACTTATCGATTTTAAAGTTCAAGCCTATCAGGACGGACATTTTAAAGATGTTTCAAAAAGCGATGTATTGGGAAAATGGGGAGTATTTTTCTTCTATCCCGCGGACTTCACTTTTGTATGTCCTACCGAATTGGGAGATTTAGCCGACACTTATGACGAATTCAAAAAAATCGGATGCGAAATTTATTCGGTTTCGGAAGATACGCATTTCGTTCATAAGGCTTGGGCGGACGCTTCCGACACAATCAAAAAAATCAAATATCCTATGCTTGGCGACCCTACTGGAATCCTCGCAAGATTTTTCGGAGTATTGGTTGAAGAAGAAGGAAAAGCTTTAAGAGGAAGTTTCGTGGTTAATCCTAAAGGAGAAATAAAGGCTTACGAAATTCACGACATGGGAATAGGAAGAGACGCCAACGAATTACTCAGAAAAGTTCAAGCGGCTCAATATGTAGAAGAACATGGCGGAGAAGTTTGTCCTGCAAAATGGAAACCAGGCGCTAAAACTTTGAAACCTGGAATCGATTTGGTTGGAAAAATCTAATATTTATAATTTTAGATAAACACATTAAAAAAAGAGAGGGATTTAATTATCTCTCTCTTTTATTTTATTCTTTAATTATATTTTCAAATTTAAGTATTTTAATTAATAGCGGAATTTAAAGAATCAATATCGAATACGCAAACCGCTTCAATATCGGGCGCAATTTTTTTTGTCATTCCCGTTAATACTTTTCCCGGTCCGCATTCGTATATTTTAGTTATTCCTAATTTTTGCATATTAATCATACTGTCAAACCATCTCACAGTCGAAAACATTTGCTTATATAAATTTTCTTTTATAGAATCGAAAGAATGAATCTCGGCGGTTACATTTGAAAAAACTTTACTTCCCGAATTATTTAACTTTATATTTTCTAAAAATTCTTTCAAACTATCGGCTGCGGGTTTCATGAAAGGAGAATGAAAAGCTCCCGATACTTTCAAAGGCATAACTCTTTTTGCTCCCGCTTCCATAAGTTTCGGAGTAACTTCTTCTATAGCCTTCGACAAGCCAGAGATAGCGATTTGGTCTTTCAAATTATAATTGGCGGCTACAACCTCTTTATTTTCTGGCATACATTTAACTACATCCTCGTAATTTAATCCCAAAACGGCGGCCATTCCGTAAGGAGCGTCAGAACCAGCCTTTGCCATAAGAATTCCTCTCTCTCTTGCAATTTTTACGGCATCCTCGAAAGATATATAACCTGCGGCGCATAACGCGGTAATCTCGCCTAAACTATGCCCCGCAAAAAAATCGCCTTTTATATTTTTGGACTCTAAAGCCTTATAAACGGCAATTCCAACCGTAACCAAAGCGGGCTGAGTGTTTTCGGTTTTTTTCAAATCTTCTTCCGTTCCCTCGAAACATAAAGCTTTAATATCTATGTCGCTTAAAATATTTGCGGCTTTATCGAAAATTTCTTTTGATTCGGGTATATTGTCGTATAGAGATTTTCCCATTCCCGCAGTTTGAGAGCCTTGTCCTGGAAATAAAAAAGCTATATTTGACATATTAATTCTCCTTAATAATTTTTAATTACAATAAAAATTTTAAATTAGTTCAAAATAATTTGTATAAAATATAACAATAAAATAAAGTTTTATCAAGGTTTAATTTGTTATTTAGAAATTGATTGCTTCGGCTAAAGCCTCGCAATGACGATTAGTAAAAATTGCAAGGACAAATAAAAATTATTTCGGCAATAACGATTGGATAAAATCAGAAGGATGATAAAAAATAGTTGACTTTTTTAAAAAGTTTGTTATCTTATTAATAGATTATATGTATAATTAATCGATTAATTGGTTAATTAAGGAAATTTGAATGAGTGAATTCTCAGAACAGAACAGAACAGAACAGGCTACCATTATATAAATGCCTTTTTTGGTATTGCAAATCTTTTTTCAAAAAAATTATATTTATATTCGCTGACAATTTTGTCGGCTTTATTCGTTTTAGTAAATTCTCATGGAGCAATCCATGTCTATTTATAAAAAATAATTTATTATTAAGGAGGGTCAATTATGACTCAAAAAAACATTTTAAAAATTTTAGTAATAATGATAGCGGTATTATCATTATTCGC
>CAKVCG010000015.1 GCA_934725525.1 uncultured Brachyspira sp.
ATGACATGACATGACATGACAATCGTTTATACAGTATTCCAATTTACAATATTTTTCGTTAACCATTTTATTACTTTCCTCAAATCTCTACCAATAAGATAATAAAATTTTTTAAAAAGTCAAATTCTTTTTTACTTAATAATCGTTGCGCTTTAATAATTATTATATTATTAATATAATAAATTTATATATAAAAGTCAACCAATTTTTTCATTTTTCCAATATTTAGTATCGTATTTTTGAAGAAAATAAAATTATCGTTAATAAAAAATTTCTATATTGACAAATAAAACCTTTTAAGTAAAATAAATACGATAAAAAATAATAAATTTTATTAAATATATTTTGAAACGGAATAATTTATATGATAGAAATAACATTTTATAATTCGCTTACGAGAGAAAAAGAAATATTTAAGCCGATAAACGATAAAAAAGTCGCAATGTATTCCTGCGGTCCTACGGTTTATAATTACGCTCATATAGGAAATTTTAGAGCTTATATTTTTAGCGATTTGGTTAGAAGAGTATTGGAAGATTTTGGATACGAAGTAAAATTGGCTATGAATTTAACCGATGTTGACGATAAAACGATTAAAAACTCAAAAGAAAATAATATTTCGTTAAACGAATATACGAAAAAATATAAAGACGCTTTTTTTGAAGATATAAAAACTCTAAAAATAAAATCCGCCGATATTTATCCTTCCGCGACGGAACATATAAAAGAAATGATAGAAATCATAGAATTGTTAAAAAAAAACGGACATACTTACGAAGTTGACGGTTCTACCTATTTTAAGATTAGCACATTTAGCAAATACGGGGAGCTGGCAAATTTGGATAAACAGGAATTACTCGAAGGAGCATCGGGAAGAGTTTCGAGTGACGAATACGATAAAGAAAACGCGAGCGATTTTGTTTTGTGGAAAGCTTATGCCGAAGAAGACGGCGATGTTTATTGGGATTCTCCTTTCGGCAAGGGAAGACCTGGATGGCATATAGAATGTTCGGCTATGAGCAGTAAATATTTGGGCAAGCATTTCGATATTCACACTGGCGGAGTCGACAATAAATTTCCGCATCATGAAAACGAGATAGCGCAAAACGAAGCGGCTTTCAAAGAAAAATTCGTTAATTATTGGCTTCATTGCGAGCATTTGATAGTTGACGGAGAGAAAATGTCGAAATCAAAAGGAAATTTCTACACTTTAAGAGATTTGCTTGATAAAGGTTTATCTCCCGAAGCCATAAGATATTCGCTTATGAGCGCGCATTATAGAAAACAATTAAATTTTACAATCGAAGGAATAAATCAATCTCAAAGCGCAATCGACAGAGTTAACGATTTAATTTTTAGATTGAAAGATATTGACAATAATAACGATAACGAAGCGAATAAAAAAATATTGAAAGAAATAAAAGAAGCGAATGAAAAATTTTCCGAGTCGATTTATAACGATTTAAATGTTTCGGAAGCTCTCGGAATATTCTTTACTTTGATTAAAGATATAAATGTTTCTTTTAATTCTATAAATATCGAAACTAGAGATAGAACGATTAAATTTATAGAAAGAGTAAATAATATAATAAATTGTTTTAATATGACGGGAGAAAATAAAAATTCAGATATTGACGAAGAGGCTATTAATAAACTTATAGAAGAGAGGGTCGCCGCAAAAAAAGAAAAAAATTATTCCAAAGCGGACGAAATAAGAAATAATCTTTTGTCTATGGGTATAGAAATAATGGACACTCCTCAAGGCGTTAAATGGAAAAGGAAATAAAATAAAAGTAATGGATTTGGTAAAAAGAAGTTTTCAGCATATAGAAGGAATAAGCTCTAAAAAAGAAAAACTATTATGGGAAGAGGGCGTTATCGATTGGCAGGACGCTATAGACAATATAGATTATTACGCTATGCCGAAAAGTATAAAATATGTTTTGAAAAAAGAACTTCCAAAATCGATTTATAATTTTAATTCTAAAAATTACAATTATTTTATAAAAAATTTTCCAAATAAAATACTTTACAGATTATATCCTATACTTACGAATAAAACGGTCTTTTTAGATATTGAAACTACGGGACTAAAACCTTCCGCCGCCGATATTACCGTTATAGGATGTTATGACGGAAAAGAGATGAAAGTTTTTGTGTATGGAATAAACGAAAAAGAATTTTTAGATTATATTAAAGATTATTCGATAATCGTCACTTTCAACGGCTCTTGTTTCGATATTCCTTTTTTGGAAAATTATTTTGAAACCGATATAAAATGCGCTCAAATAGATTTAAGGTTTTTACTCAAAGATTTGGGATATAGCGGAGGATTAAAAAAAATAGAGCATGAAGTCGGACTTAACAGAGGAGACGATATGGAAGGAGTAAACGGCTACACGGCGGTTTTACTTTGGAATTATTATAAAGAAACGAAAGATAAAACGGCTATAGATTCTTTGATTCATTATAATCTGCTCGACACTATTAATTTGGAGCATCTTTTATGTTTTGCCTATAATAAATACGCCGAAATGTATAAAACTAAACTTTTGGAATATAGAAAATTGCCCGTTATAGAAAATTATAAACCAAATAAAAAACTTATCGACTATTTGCATAAAAATCCTTACAAATATGTCCCTAAAAGCGAAAGTTAATAAGCTTGTTCCAATATATTAATTATGGATTCTTGATTCATAGACCTTGGCAATTTATCCATACCGCTATAACTTAAAGCGAGTTCCGACACTTTATCAAATTTGCTTCTATCTATATTTATCTCGTTTAATCTCATAGGCAAATTAATATCTTGCTGTATTTTTTTAATATATTGCTCCGATTGAATCGCTATCTCTATCGGAGTCATCTCTTCGTTAATATCTTCTATAAAATCCGCCAATGCATTATATTTATTTGGAGCCATCGCTATATAATATTCCATAACATAGGGTAGCATTATAGAGCATACTATAGATTTATTTACCGAATAAACGCTATTAAGAGCTATAGACAAAGCCCTTATAGCTCCCAAATTACCATTGCATGCCGAAGCCGCACATAGCATATTAGCCATAGCCATAGAGCTTATATTGTCGATATTCGAACTATCTACTATCAGTTTATTGATTCCGCCTATACTCGTTTTCATAGCGTATTTAATCAGAGGCTCGTTTAGAATATTTAAAGTATTGCTCATATATATGTCAAACGATAGGGCAAAAACCGAAAGAGCACTGCTTATCGAATATTTTACGGGAACGGTTTCGTAAAGAATCGGGTCTATAATACAGTCTTTAACATATATATTTGAATCGGCGCATTCTTTATAAACTTCGTCATATTTATCGTATAGATACATTCCAAAAGTTATTTCGGATAGCGAACCCAATATAGTTGGCACGGATATTACCGGTAAAGGTTTATGATATACGGGCTGCCCGTTGACATAATCGGATGATTCTCCGCTGTTGGTAACCACTACGGAAGCCCCCTTTGCGGTATTTTGAACTTTAAAACCTCCCAACGCCACTATACAATCCGCTTTACTGTATCGAACCAAATTTGCTATTATATCAGCGGCGTCGCTCGAATTGGTTGAATTTACTTCGGAGTAAACAATTGTATTAATAAAATCGTCTTTTAATTTGCTTACTATCTGGTCTACCAACCCTATTTGATTAAAAGAACTTCCGTCCGTCACGATTATCGCGCGTCCCCCGTATTGTTTTATAGTGTCGGATAAAGCGTTAAGCGAATTTGCTCCAAATATTATTTTAGTCGGTATTTTAAATTCTATTATATCCATTTCCTAAACAATCTATTATAATTATAAATATATTATATTTTCGGAATATAGATTGTTAATTTTTAATCGCTATTTCAATAATTATAAGAACTTTGACGAATTAAAATTTTATGGATTTTATAATATCGCAAGCTTCGTTCACTTCTTTAATCGATATGTCTCTATGAGTTACAAATCTAACTTTATAATCCCCAAAAGAACTCGCTTTAATTCCCTTATTTTGCAATTTTGAGATTATATAATCCGACTTTTTAATCGTATCGGCTATAACTATATTCGTTTCAACATTATTGATTTGAACCGCCCCGAAACCCGATTCTATTATAGTTTTCGCTATCTTTTTAGCTTTTATATGGTCTTCTTCCAAAGAATCTATATTGTTTTTAAGAGCGTATATTCCCGCAGCCGCCATTAAGCCTATCTGTCTTAAACCTCCGCCTATTAATTTTCTAATTCTAAAGGCTTCGTCTATAAATTCCTTTTTACCGCAAATCATAGCTCCCATAGGCGCTCCGAGTCCTTTAGATAAACAAAAAGTTATTGAATCCGTATTCGAAGCTATATCTTTAACCGAAGTTTTTGAAGAAATAGAAGCGTTAAAGACTCTCGCCCCGTCCATATGCAAATGTATATTTTTCGATTTAACAAACTTATATAATTCTTTTAATATATCGATTTTATAAACCGAACCGCCATGTCTGTTATGGGTGTTTTCAATTTCGACTATATTAATTTTAGTCATATAATAAGGCTGTTCTTTAAAATAGTTTTCTATTGTCTTTTTGGTTAAAATTCCTCTATCCGCCTTAACGGTTAACGGCATTATTCCAGCGAGCGAAGAAGCTCCCCCAAGTTCGTAATGCATAATATGAGATTCTTCATCCAAAAGCATCTGCTTTGTTTTAGAACCTAATATTAAAAGAGGAATTAAATTTCCCATAGTTCCGCTTGCAACGAATATTGATTTTTCCTTTCCCGTAATTTCCGCCGACATTTCCTGAAGTTTATTTACCGTGGGGTCTTCCATATAAACATCGTCTCCGCACTCGGCTTCGTATATGGCTCTACGCATTTCATCGCTCGGTTTTGTGATTGTATCCGTTCTTAAATCGTAAATTTTCACAAATTACTCCCAACATTCAAAAATTCTAAATTCATACAAATATTATATCATATACGATTATTTTTTCCATAAACTAAATAAAAATATAAATAGTATTCAAATCTATTATATTGATTTTTTTATCTTTAAAAATTATAATCGAAAAAATATATAATTTTTTTAAGGAGGATACATAATGAGAATTTTACTAAAATCCGAAGAGTATGACAAGGTTCTCCCAAGATTAGCGGCCGAAATAATAGAAAAAGAAAATATAGATAAATTGGCGATTGTCGGTATTAGAAGAAGAGGAGATTATTTGGGTATAAGATTAAAAAAACTTATAGAAGAAAAAGTTAATATAGATTTGCCTATTGGAGCGATAGATATTAATTTGTATAGAGACGATTTATCGACGCTTTCGGAGTTCCCAGAAATAAAAGAAACCGACATACCGTTTGATATAACGGGAAAAAGTATCTTATTGGTGGACGATGTGCTTTATACGGGAAGAACGATAAGAGCGGCTTTGAACGCTTTATTCGAATACGGACGCCCGCAGAGAGTGTCTTTACTCGTTTTGATGGATAGATTCGGAAGGGAACTTCCAATATCGGCAAATTATATAGGCTTGGCTTTGAATGTCCCTAAAGAACAATATGTGTCCGTCCGAGTAAAAGAATTGGAAGGTGAAGATATGATTCTATTAAAGGATAGAAGTTAGTAAACTTATTCCCCGAACTTTCTAAAAAGATTGGAATAAATATCGTAGAATTCCGTCTTAGAAAATTCATTTAAATTTTCCTGCGGTAATTTTTCGACTATATTTTTAAAGTATGAAAATAATTTTCTAAATTTACTTATATCGTTTTCGGATAAAAGTAAATCATGCTTATGTTCGTATTCGCCGTTTTTATTAATAAGCTGATTTTCATTGTTAAACAATTTTTCCGCAAAGTCTAAATCAATTTGGGTTATCTCGCCGTCAAAATCGTCTTTATCATCCTCGCTTTTATCGGATTTTTCGTTTATTAAAACCGAATCGTCGTTATTTAAGCTGAACTCTTCTTCAACTTTGGCATTTAAATCCGCATTCTCTTTTTCAGTTTCGTATAATTCTTTTTCTTCGGGCATTATATACTCCTTTGCTTTTGAAAGCTCGTCAACATCTATAGAGTCAAAATCCGCTATGGATGTTAATCGGTTGGCATTATTATAGTTATTTTTTTTATCTTTATTCCCATTAATAGAAATAAGCTCAATTCCCTCTTCCGGTTCTTTTCCTAATATAAAATTTTCCAATATATTAAAATCGTTTTCGTCAATCTCTTTAATATCGTCTAAATTCAATTCTTTTAATATTATACTGGAGTTATTTATATCGTCTTCATAATATTTATTTTTATTTTGCTGAAGTATATCGTCAAAAATGCTTTCTTCTTCCGCACTCAACTCTCCAATTATTTCAAGCTTACTCAAAGCTTCTTCTTTTTTTTTTAATTCGTTTTTAGCCATTTCCAAAGGCGTATATTCCATATTAATATCTTCGGGTTCTTCGATTAAATAAGCGTCATCTCCCAAATAATCCCTATACATTTTTTCCTCTTCGGCGCTTAATTCGTCCGTTATATTGGAATTATCTAAAACCTCGTCATTAACTTTATTTTTCTCGGTTTCTTGGAGAGATTTTATATAATCTTCATGCATCTTTTTGAATTTAATTATATAGTCCTCGGTTTTTTCTTCTTCTTTTACATCTTCGCTTATACGCTCTATTATGTCGCTATTATTTAATCTTTCTTCCCCTTCTTTTTTTATCTCCGATTCTTTATTATTTTCTTGGAGAGATTTTATATAATCTTCATACATCTTTTTGAATTTATTTATATAGTAATCGGTTCTTTTTCGCTCTTCCTCTTCTTTATTTATATGAGAGTCTATAATTTCCGCATTATCTTCTCTATTATTTTCTATCGTTTGTTCTTCTAATAAAAAATTATCTTTTCTCATATTATTACTCGACGCTTTTATAATATTTTCTTTAGATTCATTATTTTCATTTTCGTCAATATAAACGGAATAATCCCTCTCTTCGTCTATATTTTCATCTTTCGTCAACAAATCCAATTCGTTTCCCGACAACTGTATAATTTCGTCATTGGAATTAATGCTTTTAATATAATCGTTTTCGTCTATATAATCCACATTATCTATAGAAGGCACAACAACCTCTTTATTTTCGTAATTTAAAATTTCATCCTCTTTCTTTAAATTATCTTCTTCCATTAAATCTATTTCTTTCATATTTTCAATATCATTCGTATTCGTATTCATATCAAGTTTTTCGGAATTATTTTTATAAATATCATTGTCTTTGTCGCCAAAAATCGCGTTTTCTAAATTAAAATCTTCCGCATATTCGATATTCGTTAAATCGTTTTCGGTTAAACCTATATTATCTTCCAAATTATCGCTCAAATTGTCTTCATTTATCATATCTTCAGTTTTGTCGGTTTCATTAGCCTCAATCATATCGGCAATATTATCTTTTGTAATACTATTTTCATTTAAATCCAAATTAGAATTATTATTTATATTTATATATTTATTCGTATCGTCTTCTTTATCGATTAAAATTGTAGGGAATTCGTTTTCTTTCACTTTAATATTTTTACCGAGCATACTGTCGAGTCGATATTCGTCTATTGAAATATCTTTATTAAAAACGCTTACAAAATCTTTTTTCATAATTAATTCTCTTCAAAATTTTTTCTTAAGACCGAATATCTATTCGGAATATCGATTATAATATCTTCGGTTATCGGAGTTTTATAATCAAAACCTTCGGGCAAATATCCGCTTTCTCTCATTCCGCCCGCAATTTCCAAAACTTCGGCGACTGAATTTCCATATTTGCAAAGATATGTTCCTCCGTTTACAACCGCCCCTTTTACGGTAACGCTAATATATCTTCCTTCGGAGTTTGAATTAATCCGAAAGAGTTTAATTGCGATTCCGAATAAAAACACAAATAAAATAAAAGACAAACAGATTACTTTTTCTTTCATAATTTTAGTATATCACTATTTTAATATAATATCAATTATAAATTAATTTTTAAAAATTATTAAAACATTTTCCCCATAGATTTTTATCTCGTATTTCATATTATATTTATAATTTTCTAAAAACTTTTTATAATATTTGTAGCCCAATTCCACAATCAAATATCCGTTTTCGTTTAATAAATTTCTTTCTATTATTGACAATATTACCTTTTCGTAAATTTTTGAATTATAAGGCGGGTCGAAATATATTATATCGAATTTTTCATTCGTTCTTTTTGCATAATCTTCGGCGGCGATTCTTTTAATTTTATATTTTTCTTTTTCGTTTTCAAATATATTTTTTGCGTTTATAAATATATTTTGAACGGCTTCTCTGTCTATTTCCACAAAAACGCAACATTTTGCCTCTCTACTTAAAGCCTCAAAACCGACTGCCCCGCTTCCAGAACATAAATCTAAAAATATTTTATCTTTAACTTCGATTATATTAAATAAAGCCTCTCGAACTTTGCTTTGAGTCGGTCTGAAATCTCTTTTTGGAGCGATTATTTTTTTATTTTTTTTATAACCCGATATTATATGCATGCGCAAATTATATTAAAATAATTTTATTTGTCAAAAAAAGTAAATTAATAAACAAATTTTATATAAATTTAGCTTGACATATTTATAAAATTTCATATATTATATAAAAATATAAATAAAGCTTATTAAAGTCGCTTTATGAAACAAAAAATCGGTTTAAGGATTAAAAAATTTACGAAGTAAAAAATTAAACTACTTATGTAAAATTAATTTTTAAGGCTTTTTATGTCGAAATATTATAATAGTATAATATAATTGTAATATTATTGATAAATTATAAAAAGGTATAAATTAATGAAAAACGCTCCCACATTCAAAATAGCTTTTTATATCGTAATTATAAATTCGTTTTTATATTTAACGGCATTTTCTCAAACTAATTTAAACAATTTTTTTGCGGGCGATTTTTCAACCAATAGTATTTTAGCTAAAAGTTTTGCGCAAGAGAGACAATTAATAAGTGTTAATTTGCTTCCGAGATATTCCGCCATATTTCCGCCTTTCGTAAATAGTTTAATGAAGAATATAGACACTTTTGCAGGATTGGCAAAAATGAATTTGAACGATATTAAAATTTCAGATAAAGTCAGCGCTAAAGATATTTTGAACAATGTAAATATAAAAGGCAATTTTTGGTATATCCCAGATATTTCCTACACTTTTTTATTTAATAGAGTAATAGGAATTGAAGCGGGAATGGGAGTTCAATCGGTATCTTATTTATTAAACCTGTCTAAAGATAAAATGTCGGGTATTTTAGACGGACTGTTATCCGATGTAAGCGACCTACCCATATCCGTTGCGGATATGCTCAACGCTTTTAACGGAGACAATATACATTTTAAAGCTTCTTTTTATTATATTCCAATTCATGTGGGATTAAAAATATTAACCGGAAAAACCCATAAACTCGTAAACACTTTTAGATTAGGACTCGAAGCCGTAGTTTATAATATAGATGTTGAAAATATATATTCTGGAGAGATAAGTAGAAGCTCTTCTTCCGAGGCTACGATTTATCTTTCTTACGAATTAGGATGGCAAATAGATTTATTTCCAAACAAAAATTGGAGAGTTAAGCCTTATATAGATTTTTCTTTATTTGAAATAGGATTTTATATGAGGGGAGCGACAAAAGGCATTTATGAGGATATTAATTCTGGCATTTATCGTTTAACAGACGCATCCGCTTTAGGCTCATCCGCAAGTTATATACCCGATTCTTTTAACGGTATTTCTTTGCCAGAGTGGAGCGATTTTCCAAAATATACTGGTTTTGTAACTTCTTTGAAAATAGCGATATTTCCAAGATTTGGATTTACGATAAGGTTTTAATTTATGGGATTTATTTTAAGAATTGTATTATTAATATTTATTTTATTAAACGGCGTATCTTTTGCCCAAACTACAGAAGAAGAAACCAATACCCAAACGGAAAATATAGAAAATACAGAAGTAGAAAATATGGAATCTGATAATTCAAATAATAATGGAGAGGCGGAGCAAATTCAGGGAAGTTTAATAGGTGAAGATAATTTTATAATGAATTATAATTTGATAGATATAATACCTATAGAACCCGATAGAAATTTATTTACAGTGATGTCAAATGTGAACGGTTTTGAAAATGGAATAAAATCTCATAGGCATTCTTTGGGTATAGATTTTGGAACGGCCATATTTGCAACTCTTAACGCTCCAGTATTGTTTAATTTGGCTTTCAAACAGACCGAGGATTCTCCGAGACAAACTTTAGAAGGTAAATTCGGATTCAGGTTAACTTATACTTATAGATTCACCGAAAAAATTGATTTGGACGCCACTTTTGGGCTTTATGTTTTGAATACATATTATACCAATTCAACCGCCGAATATTTTGGAGGAACTTATGCAATTCCGCTTTCGCTTGGTTTAAGATTCTACTTTAATAAAAGAGACAGAGCTTCGGGTTTCTTCCTTCTTCCAAAAATAGGAGCTACAATATTTGTGACAAAAGGAAATGAAACTACAATAGCGGATGGAAATATTATCGGAACGGCTAAAAAGAATTCTACCTTATTTGATTTTTATGTTTCTTCGGAAATGGGATTTAGAATAGATATGTCGAGGAAATTGGGAATCAACAGCGGAGTTCGTCCTTTTATAGATATATCTTTACTTGATATTGGGGTCTCATATTCATATATATTCAGGTTTATTCCTTTACCGCGACTCGCTATAGGAGTATTATTTTGATTGCCGTTTTTTATTATTGTTTTAGATTTTATAATTTTGATTTTCAAGTTAATGAATTTAATTGAAAATAGTATATAATTGAAAGTAGATTAACGATAAATATTAAGAAAATTAAGGACTAATTTTTATCATATTATGAAGAGAATATTTATAATCATATTTTTTAATATAATCTCCATAAATTTATATTCTAACGGAATCCCTTTATCAACCGTTTCAGATACGAATACATATAATTATATGAAAGGAAGGCAAATGATAAATATCAATTTTTCGAGCGGACATGCGGGGTTTTTAACGGGGTTCCTAAAAGCTATGACTTATGATTATGAAATTACTACTAATTTCGCAAAACTTAATTTAAATCTTTTGCTTCCGGGGATTTCAAAATATTTGCATAATATGGATTTGAAAGGAAAGATGTGGTATATTCCAAATATAGCGTATACATATTTACATAAACCTAATTTAGGATTCGAATTTTCAATAGGTGTTCAATCTATGAGTTTTAGTCTTACATCTCCGCGTAGTAAAATCGGTGGAATTTTAGACGAAACTACTACCGATGTTCCTTACGGAGATTCGACTTTTGAAAGTTCTTATACTTATATTCCCATTACTTTGGGGGTTAAACTTTTTACGGGTAAAATGGGAAGAATGGTGAATGCTTTTAGAATAGGATTCGAGCCTGTCGTTTATACTTTAAAAACCAAAAACGCTATAAATGGAGAAACTACGGAAAAAACTTATCGTAATTTCAATATGTATATATCTTACGAATTGGGTTGGAGTATAGAACTATTTCCAACGAGGGAATGGCCAGTTAAGCCTTATCTCGATATTTCATTATTTGAGATAGGTTATTATGTAAAATCTTCGGCTCATATTCTTTATGGAGACACGAGAAACGCATTTTTATCGTTTGGAGCGGGAACAACTTTGGTAGATTTACCCGTCCCTTCGCTCTATGAAGCTCCATATTTGCCTTATGTTCTTGCGATAAGGTTTGTTTTTCTGCCGAGAATAGGCTTTAGTATGAGGTTTTAGATATGAAGCGAACATTGATTGTTATTATATTGACGCTTATATTTGGCGGATTATCTTTTGCTCAAGGCGATTTTATATCCGGCTATGATATTATAGATATTAAGCCGATTGAAACGAATATTTTCGCTCCTTTTATAACCAATTTGCAAACCAACAGTATTTTTTCAAATTCTATTTTTACGCCGGGGGCAAATATTTACGGAGGCGCTTTTACTCATAAACATTCTTTGGGAATAGATTTTGGCACTACGATATTCTCAACCCTTACCGCTCCTTTTTTATTTAATTTGACTTACGAACAGCCCGACGGCGCATCTCGTAAAGCGTTGGATGGAAAATTCGGATTCAGAATAGCATATACTTACGGACTATTGGAAAAAATGGATTTGGACATAACTTTAGGGATGTATTTTATAAACACTTATTATACTAATGTGTCTTCTTATTACAGCGGAAGTGTTTACGCTATTCCATTTTCAGCGGGAGTTAGATTCTATTTTAATAAAGGAAATAGTTCTACGGGATTCTTTTTGCTTCCTAAACTCGGCGGAACTTTTTTTATAACTAAAGCAAATCTATATTCTTTGAATGTTACTGAAAATAAAGATGTTTTTATATTCGATAGATACATTGCCGTAGAAATGGGATTTAGAATAGATATTTCAAGAAATTTGGGAATTACGAGAGGAGTCCGTCCTTTTATAGATATTTCTATAATGGATATAGGAGTTTCTTATGTTTATTTATTAAGATTCGTCCCTTTGCCGAGATTTAGTATAGGTATATTATTTTAAATAATATAATAATATTTAATATAATAACGAGGAAAATATTTATATGATTAAAAGATTTGTTTTAATTTGTTTTATGTATTTTTGTTTAAGTTCTGTCGCTACGGCTATAGAAATGGGTTTATATTTATCTCCGAAATTTATATTTTCGGTTTCGAGCTTAAATGTAAGCAATAGAAATGTTAATAATTTATTTATAGGAGCGGGCGCTTCGATAGGTTATAATTTTAATGTTATCCATCAACAAGCGCCGGTTAGGTTAGAATTTGAATATCTATACAGAGACGGCTTAAATAGAAATTTGTATTCGGATTCCGAAGTAAGCAGTATGAACGCTCATACTTTTTTATTCGGCGCATATTACGATTTTAATTTTTTTGAAGTCGATTATAATTCTTTAGAGGAAAGCAAAATTTATAGAGATGGGAAAAGACATTTAATGACCGTTTATTTAGGCATCCTTTTCGGAGCAGATTTGGAACAGTATATTTTAAATACCATCGTTGAAAAAATAGGAATGGTTAGTATAGCGAATTATTATAATAAATCAAAATTTAATTTCGGTTTAGGATTGGGTTTCGCCGTTAATATAACCACTTTAATTACGGCGGATATAGGTTATAGAATATTGCTCGACACGGATATAAATACGAAGCATGATATTATAATGGCTTTAAGATTTAATTTTTAATTTTACTTTGGTTTAAATAATGGGAGAATATAACTAATGAAAAGATATTTATTATTGATATTTATATGTTTAACTTCGAATCTGTTTGCCGCATCTCCTAAAGGGCTTTATATATCTCCCAAATTTATATTTAGCCATGATGCGAATAATGTTTATATAAAAGAAAACGGTTCAAAAGGTTATTATAATTATTTGGGACTTTCTGTAGCTTTGGGATACGGAATAACCACGGAAAATACTGTATCTCCGGTTAGATTAGAATTTGAATACTCCATAGGAAAAGCTGTCGGAATAAGCAATAATACCTTATTTCATACACTGCTCGGAACCGTATATTATGATATAAATTTCTTTTTTACGGATATTGAACTTAGCGACGAAACTAAAGGCAATATATTAAAAAATCAATATCCTTTATTTTCTATTTTTTTGGGATTCTCGATAGGAACTAAAATAAATACTCAATTAAAAAGTCAAATTGTGCAAGGAGAAAATTCAACCTATATGCAATCCGACAATAAAATAAATGTTTCAAGAAGCGCTATAGTATTCGGATTCTCGGGAGGTTTTTCATTTAATATAAGAAGCTGGTTTGCCGTAGATACGGGATATAGATTTGTGATAGATGTTACGCCAAGATGGTATCATGAAGTTCTTTTGGGATTTAGATTTACCATACCGAAGATATAATATAAGGTTTATAATTCGTCATTACGAGGTTTTGTAAAAAACAGCGACAAGGTCTAAGTCTCAAGCAATCTATTTAGCGCGGATTTCCATGTTTACACTCGTAATGACGGTAAAAATAACTTTGCAACTACGCAAATACTTTTATTCCTTTGACAAAATCAAATAATTATATATCATTTATACGATTTATAATTTATAATTAAAAAAATTAGAGGCAAAAATGTATAAAATATCCGAATTAAAAGAATTATTAAAAAATAAAAAATTAGACGATAAATTTAGCGCGATATACGGCGGAGATAAAAACTCAATCGAAGAGGCCTATTTAAGATTGCTTTCCGTTTCGGAGCATTTTCAAAAAATAGAAAAATCGGATAATGTCCGGATATTCAGCGCTTCGGGAAGAACGGAATTGTCGGGAAATCACACCGACCATAATAACGGCTACGTTTTGACGGCTTCGATTAATTTGGATAAATTGACTTTGGTTTCAAAAAGAGAAGATAAAAAAATAATCGTTTATACTGACGGAAGTAATAATCCCGATTCTATAGATATTAATAATTTGGAAATCGATAAAAAAGAATATGGAAAATCCGCCGCTTTAATAAGAGGAGTTTGCGCGGGACTTATAAATTCGGGTTATAAAATCGGAGGATTTACCGCATCTTTAAATAATAAAGTTTTGATAGGAAGCGGACTCAGCAGTTCGGCAAGTTTTGAATCTTTAATCGGCGAAATTTTAAATTCTCTTTATAACGAAAATAAAATAGAAAAAACGGAAATAGCATTGATAGGACAATTTGCGGAAAATATTTATTTCGGTAAACCTTGCGGACTTATGGACCAAATAGGCTGTTCGGTTGGAGGAATAATTTCAATAGATTTCAAAAATCCAAAAGTTCCGCAAATAGAAAAAGTGGAATACGACTTTGAAAAATCGGGCTACGCTTTAACGATAGTAGACGCGAAGGGAGACCATAGTTCGCTTACGAAAGAATATGCGGCTATAAGAGAAGAAATGAACGCTATCGCAAAATATTTTTCAAAAGAAGTTTGTCGAGATATAACAAAAGAAGAATTAATTTCAAACGCTTCAAAAATAAGAGAGAAAATCGGCGACAGAGCGATAATGCGAGCCTATCATTTTATATCCGAAAACGAAAGAGTAATAAATCAAATTAACGCTTTAAAAAACAACGATATAAAAAAATATTTAAATCTTATGAACGAATCTGGGCTTTCAAGTTTTATGTATTTGCAAAATTGTTTTTCAATTACAAGCTCAAAAAATATGGGAGTCGCTTTGGGTTTAACTATTACGAAAGATTTTCTAAACGGAGACGGAGCATGCAGAGTTCATGGCGGAGGTTTTGCGGGAACTATTCAGGCTTTGATTCCTTTAAATAGAGTGGAAGAATATACGAAACTCATGGATTCTATATTTGGAGATAAAAGCGCTATTAAAATAAAAGTTCGACAATCTCCCGTTTGCGAAGTATAAATCAAAACGAAATATAAATTAATAAAAATAGAAAATTATTTGTCCGCGACAATATCTATTTTCTCATATTCTTCTGGAGGCAAAGTTTTCGGGGCTTTTTCGGAAATATCTCTCAATTCTTTCGAGTAAAAATATTCCGTTCCAGAGATTTTTTTAGTGATATATTTTCTTATATTCGATATATAAACCGTAACGCCGGGAAAAAATCCTTCCATCGAAGAGACGCTGCTGTTTGATAGTTTTTCAAATTCTTCGCTCATTTGTTTTCTTTTTTCTTCCAATTCGGCGGTTTCTTTTACGAGATTAGTCACTTTCTTCAAAATATTTTTTATCGTATCTCTTTTATTTTCCGGTATTCTCTGTATAAACGCTTTCGGGTCTTTAAAATATTCCGAACCGAGCAAAGTTTTATATTTATTTATCTCTTCTCTGTTCGCTTTTACCGTTGTTTGTATATTTTTAAATAGAGCGTAAGCTTCGGCGTCTCTTCCCACAATAACGGTCGTTTTGGATTCGCTTATAGCTCCTATGCTTTTTGCCCAAATTCCGTTTAAAGCCTTTATGTTTCCGCCGATTATTACCCCCTTTCCTTCCAATGCTATTACTCTATTATTGCAAGAAATATCGGAGTTTACTATTTGATTAGCTATTACATCGTCGTTCGATATTAAATTTGCGTTTCTTATAAAAGAAGCGTAAACTTTTCCGTTTATATGCATATCGCTGTCGGGTCCGCCGATTATTCCTCCAGATACGATTAGATTTCCGCCGCAGTTTATTTTAGCGTCCTCGATATTTCCGTTTACTTTAATATCGCCTTCCGTTTTAATGCTAAATCCCTGTGTGACATTTTCTTTGATTATAACCGAGCCGTCAACCTCTATATTTCCAGTAGACAAATCGACTTTTTCAATTTCAATAACATTGCTAACGGATATGGTATTGTTGTTGTTCACCAGAATTCCTTTTATAGCGCTTTTTATATTTATTCCGTCTGCTTCGACTTTAAGATTATTTCCTATTTTGTAGCAAGGGTCTTCGTCATAATGCGCTTCCAAAACTTCATCGTATATATTGAGTCCGTCAACGGCGGGTTTTTCGGGAATGAAATGAGCTATTTGAACTCCCGCGTCTATATTATGTATAAAACTTCTTTCTTTAAAATCGATGCTTCCGTCTTCAGATTTTTTTCCCGTTTCTATCGACATATCGTAATCGAGTATAACTTTTTGCACATTTCCATCAACGGGTTTTTTCCCTTCAACGAATACGCAGCAAACCCCTTCGTTAAATTTTAGATTCTCTTCGACAAGCCCCGCGACTTTATCGTAATCAACCATTAATTTAATAGGTATTTCTGAAATAAGATTTTGAATATCGTCAGCCGATAATTGTCTTTTTAATTCTTTTTGAGGAGGCAAAACCATAATCCCGCGCCATTTATCTTCCACATTTATAACGGGAATAACCGAAACGGAATTCATCCCGTCATAAACTACATAACCGAAAACAGCACTTCTATATATGCCCGTCATTTTATCGAATTTAACATTTTTTCCCGCTTTGATTCCCGCTCTTTTAGTGATTGATTTTAAAATCTGCTCGCCCGTTACCGCGTAATTTTTCAAAAGCTTCGTATATAAAAGTTGATTATTAGGTTCAGCGTCCACAATTTTATCGTATATTTCCCGAACATTAATCGTATTGTCGAAAGAATATTCGTAATTGTTTGGGTCCATTGAAAGCAAACCGCTATTTTCCGTTGCCATAATAATCTCCTTAAAATTTTATTTATTCTTACTTATTTCCTACACAAAAAAAGCATCACATCGCCTTTATTAAATATTTTAACATATTTATCAAAAAATAACTTTATTAATTTATTAGGTTTTTTCTCCATAGGAATACTTCCCCAAGAAAAATCTTTAATAATATTGAAGCCTATACTTTTCATATATTGAGATAAAGTTTTTTTTGAAAAAAGCCATAAATGTTGAGGCATAACCGCCCGCCATTTTGCTCCGTATTTTTTCGCAAATATTCCGTCCACATTTGGAGTCGTAATAGCCAAATAGCCCCCTTTAGCGAGTATTCTATAAACTTCTTTTAAGGTTTCGGCGGGATTTGGAACATGCTCTATAACATGCGAAAAATGTATAAACGAAAAAAAATCGCTTTCAAAACCGATATCTATAAGGCTTTTCTCGTAAACTTTCAAATTATAATTTTCTCTCGCATATTTTGCCGAAGAAGAACAAATTTCCACTCCATAAGTATCGTAGCCTTCGCTTTTTAAATAATTAAGAGTCATACCCGTAGCGCATCCTATATCCAAAACATTTTTATTTGGAAATTCTTTTTTTATATTTTCAAATCCTATATCTTTTAACGCGAGTCTTATCAACTTAAAAAAATTCTCCTGATTTGCAACCTCGTATTCAAAATAATTGTCGTCATATATAGCGTCAATTTCTTTTTGGGTTATGATGGGATATTGATATATTAATCCGCAATTCAAACATTTATTATAACTAACTAAATCGGATTTTATATAAATCTCCGATTCTTCGCCGTTGCAGAATTCGCATTTATTATTTGTCATCGCTATATAATACCCCAATATTCATAATCGGAAAAATTTTCACAATTCTTATATATAAATCAATTTTAATTTTTTTTATTAACCGTCAAAGTTATTTCCATATTATTTTTTATAATCTCGTTCGCTTTTGGAATTTGAGATAAAACAATATCGTTTTCGTTAGTCGCGTCTTGCAATTCAATAATATCGTTAATAATAATATTCGGCAGTTTGCTTATCACTTCGTTTGAGATTATATTAATCGCCTCTTCGTATTTCATTCCCGTAATGTCGGGCATATTTAAAGTTATCTGTTCGGGGACGTTGATTACCAAATATACAGTTCTTCCTTCTTTGATTTTTACTCCGCCTTTAGGCGCTTGATTTACAACCGTTCCCAAAGGAAAATTGCTGAAATAATGAGTTTGCACTTTTAGATTAATATTTTCTTTTTCCAAAATATCAAAAGCTTCGTAAATTTCTTTATTCAAAACATCGGGAAGTATAAAAGATTTTCCGCCCGCTTTTACCACGATAAACACGACTATTGAAACTACAAAACATTGCAAAACGAATAATAATAAAGCGAAAAGAATAAGCCTCTTAAAAACCAAAGCCGAGCTTGGATTAACCATTATATCTTTCGGCAGAATTATTTTTAGAAATTTCAATATTTTAATCTTCGCTTTATTAAAAAAATATTTTGTTTTATTTGATTTATTAATTAAATATTTCATAATTTATAATTAAACTCCTCTATTTAAAATATTCGCCCGTATTTAATTTATTTCCGCATAAAAATTCTTTCACGGTTTGTCTTTTTTTGCCTTCTCTTTGCAATTCTTTTATTATATAAATTCCGTTTAATGCCGAGACAAAAATTCCATCGTTATTTGCTTCGAGTATTTTTCCAAAATTTGAACTATTGTCGGATTTTTGATATTCGCTTTTAAAAACTTTTATCATAAAATTATCGTAATAACAAAACTCGGTTGGATATTTAACAAAGGCTTTAGTCATATTATGCAAAATTAAAGCGTCTTTTGTAAAATCTAATTTTCCGTCTTCTTTTTTTATTTTTCCGCAATAAGTCGCTTTTTTATCGTCCTGCTTTTTCAAATTTGAAACATATTTGTCGACATCGCTAAAAAATGTTTTAAGCAAATTAACTCCGCTTTTTTTAATTTCTTCGTATAATTCGTAAAATTGCCAATTTTCTAAAATTTCAAATTCGTCTTGAAGTA
>CAKVCG010000016.1 GCA_934725525.1 uncultured Brachyspira sp.
ATTTGAAAAATGAAAATTGTTTTTAACGAGAGAGCTTGGGAAGAATATATTTATTGGGAGAGCGAAAATAAAAATATGGTTAAAAAGATTAACGAATTAATTAAAGATATAATCAAAAATCCTTATATCGGAATAGGAAAACCCGAAAAATTAAAATACGATAAAAAAGAAGCTCGCCCATTCGGACAAGCCTCTCAATCTTTCTTAAAATTTTTCACTTGACAATTTTAATATAACGAATAAAATTAAATAATGATAATAAATGCGATTATAGAAAAAGATAAAGACGGATATTTTGCTTTCGTTCCCGAGCTTAAAGGTTGCGTAAGTCAGGGAGATAGTTTTGAAGAAGCTAAATCCAACATTAAAGAAGCCATTGAATTATATATTGAAAGTATCGAGGACGAAGATTTAAATTTATTATTGTCGAAAGATTATGCAATAGCTCCAATAGAGGTTTCGCTTGAAAGATAAACTCCCAAAATTAAACTCAAAAGAAGCGGAAAAACTTTTATTTGAAAACGGATTTATTTTAGACAGACAGAAGGGAAGTCATAGAATATACAAAAAGGATAGTAAAAGAATGGTTATACCTCATCATAGCGGAAAAATTTTGCATCCAAAAATCATAAAAGAACTTTTTGAAATTTTAAGCGATTAAAAATAACAGATACAAAAAACCCCGCGCATCCCTGCACGAGGTTTCAATCTTTCCTTAAAATTTTCTATTTTCTAATTAGTTTATAGCGCTGGCAAATACCAAGTTATTCCCGTAGTTCCTGCGAAAGCTACACCAGGAGTATCGCCTACATTACCTATACTTGCTTCAAAATACCATTCAAGGTTTTTCAAAGGAGTAATATAGATTTCCGCGTAAACATCATAGCCCAAACCGTAAACTTCTTTAACATTCTTTAAGAGAGCGTGACCATTTTGATTAACTTTCAAACCCAATGAAGGCTCTAAATAAATAGAAACTATATCGGAGTTTGCAGTGAGTCCCAAAGCTGTCATTAATGTCAAATTCCAAACGCCCGTTCCATATCTTATAGATGGGGCATTATAAGCGCCATTCATAGCTTTAACGGCTTGAACGCTTGCAAAATTATGGTATTTTCCCAAAGCGGTATTATAAGCGAGTTTAACTAAAGGTTGAAGAGCCACTTCTTCCACCATCGAACCGAAATAAAGTCTGAAGTCGAAACCGAATGATTCCGCATGTTTGCCTTTATCTTTTACGCCCGCATACTCGTTATCCCATCCATAATAACCGTATCTCAAATATAATCTAATTTGTGGCAACATATCCAAACCAGTATAATATCTAAATTGTGAATCGACGCTTACAGCCATTTCGTTATCTTTCCAACCGCTGCCTTTATCATTATTAACATACACTTGAATTGGAATAGCCATTCTAAAAGCGTTATCCATTGCGTTCAAAACCAATACTGGAGTATGAGTTGACTTGTTTACTCTTTTTGGAGTGTCTTTGCCGTTGAATTTTGGAGTTCTTGGTCCAACGGTTGCGTTATAACCTACTCCCACGCTTATTAAAGAAGAAGTGTAGCCAATTCCCATAGAGATTGAAGGAACCCAATCATAATCATCTCCAGTGGTAGCTTTATTTAATAAAGCTCCGTAAATTCCGCCAAATCCAGTGTTATTGTCGAACCCGAAAGTTCCTTTGATTGTATCATTTCCGAGCGTGAAACCAAGTTGGTCTAATCTCGCTCTGAACTGATTGCCATGCGTGAGGAAGAATATCCAATCCGTATCAACCCCATACATACCGAAAACTTGTGTCGTTGCCATAGTCAATATAGCTATAGCCGTTAGAAAAATCTTTTTCATTGTGTTTTTCTCCTTAAAAATAAATTAAAGTTTTTACTTAAATTATATAATCTGGTTAAAAAATGTCAATACATAAAATAAAATTTTTTTCAAAATTCCAACCTGTCATTGCGAGCGAATGAAATGAGCGAAGCGGTAAAAATCTAAAATTATTCTTCCACTTTCAAATGCAATTCTTCAAGCTGCTCTTCGTCCACAGTCGAAGGGCATCCGCTCATTAAACATTGTCCTTTTTGAGTTTTTGGGAAAGCTATAACTTCTCTTATGCTGTCCTGTTTTTGTAAAAGCATTATCACTCTGTCTATTCCAAAAGCCATTCCGCACATTGGAGGAGCGCCATATTTCAAAGCGTCAAGCAAGAATCCGAATCTAACTTTCGCTTTTTCTTTCGATATTCCGAGCAAACTAAATATTTTAGACTGCACGGAGCTATCGTAAATTCTCTGTCCTCCGCCGCCTATTTCGTTTCCGTTTAAAACCAAATCGTAAGTGTCGCTTCTCACTTTCAAAGTGTCGCTTTCAAGTATCGCAATGTCTTCAGGAACGGGAGCGGTAAAAGGGTGATGAGTCGCGGAAATTCTTTTTTCTTTATAATCGTATTCAAATAACGGGAATTCTACAACCCATAAAAAATTTAATTTATCTTTATCGATTAAATTTAATTTTTCGGCGACTTTCAATCTCAAATTTCCCAAAGCGTCAAAAGTAATTTTCGGAGTGTCGGCGACAAAAAATAATAAATCGCCTTTTTCCGCTTTAGTAATTTCCAATATTTTATTTTGATTTTCTTTTGAAAAGAATTTTACTATATTCGATTCTAATCCGTTTTCGGTCACTCTCATCCAAGCCAAACCTTTAGCTCCGAATATTCCGACATATTTTGTAAAATCGTCAATATCCTTTCGGCTTAATTTTTCTCCGCCTTTCGCGTTCAAACATCTTATTATAAATTTATTATCCAAAGCGTTTTTGAATACGGCAAAATCGCAACCTCTAACGGCGTCTTCCACATTTATAAGTTTTAATTCAAATCTTGTGTCGGGCTTGTCGCTTCCGTAATTTTCCATAGCTTCTCTATAAGAAAGTCTCGGCAAAGGCAAAGGCAAATCTATATTATAAACATCTTTCACGATATCGGCTATAACTTTTTCCATTATCGATAAAAATTCGTCCGTGCTTAAAAAAGAAGTTTCAATATCCACTTGAGTAAATTCTGGCTGTCTGTCCGCTCTTAAATCTTCGTCTCTAAAACATTTCGCTATTTGATAATATCTGTCGAATCCGCCTATCATAAGTATTTGTTTGAATATTTGGGGAGATTGAGGCAAGGCGTAAAAATCTCCCGCGGATAATCTTGAAGGCACTAAAAAATCTCTCGCTCCTTCGGGTGTGCTTTTATTCAAAATCGGAGTTTCCACATCTATAAATCCGTTTTCCGTCAAATGTTTTCTAAAAGCGTTAGTAATTAAAAATCTGTAATATAAATTATTAAAAACTTTCGGACGTCTTAAATCCAAATATCTATATTTTAATCTTATCTCTTCGTTCGTGTCTATATCGTCTTCGAGCATAAAAGGAGGAGTTTCGGACACATTAAGTAATTCCAATTTTTCAACCATAACCTCGATTTCTCCCGTTGGAATTTTCGGATTAATCATATCTTCGCTTCTCGCTCTCACTTTTCCTTCAACGCTTATCACATATTCGCTTCTTAAATCTTGAGCTTTATTATGAGCCTCTTCGTTTACTTGAGGATTAAAAACTATTTGAGCGAATCCCGTTCTGTCTCGCAAGTCGACAAATATAACTCCGCCATGGTCTCGTCTTCTTAAAACCCATCCCGCTAATTTTACTTCTTTTCCTATATCGTTTTTTGTTAATGTTCCGTTATAAGCGCTTTTAAACCTCATTTTAAAATCCTTTTTTCTTTTATTATTTTTTACTTCAAATTTATTTTTAAATTGTATTAAATTATATTATGAATAGACATAAAAATCAATTTCAAACAATGGGTTGCAACCCGTTGTTAATCAAATTTTTTTAAAATCCCAATTCTTCGTCAATAAAAACTATATGAATTCTGTCTTTTATATGGCATTTATTTATTATAACCGTATAAGCGCACATTCTTTTATCGATTTCGCAATTATCGTTGCAAATCATATCTCCAACCGCGCATGGATTATCCGCTTTAAATCTTATCGAATTTTGAGCCGCCGCGATATCTTTTGCTCTTTTCAAAGCTTCTTTTTCGGTATTTGCCAATTTATTTTTTCCCACTATCAAAAACACTTTTTTTGGTCCGTAAATAACCGCAGCCGTTCTATTTCCCGAACCGTCTATTTCAATAATATCTCCGTTTTTGCTTATAGCGTTTGCCGAACATAAATAAACATCGGAAGTGAAAGCTTTTATTTCCGCGTCCGTTTTTAATTCTTTATTATTTCTGTCGACAAAATTCTTATAGCCTTTCAAATCTTCCAATATTCCCATTTGATTAACAGAATAACTTCCGCCGAAAGTTATAATATCTTCTTTTTTTATTTTAGATAAAACGAATTTTTTAGCTTCTTCTTTATTTGAAAAACTATTGAAAGCGAATCCTTTTTTCTTAAAATTCTTTTTTAGAATTTCGCTTAAATTTTTAAAATATTCTTCTTGGACCGTCATAATATAATCCCTCGTTTAATTAATAATTATATTTTATGATATTATAATTATGCAAAAATTCAATATAAAAATGCATGTTATTGCGACTTTATTTTTATAGTCATTGAGAACGGAACTAAAGCCCGCCGTTGGCAAGCGAAACAATTCAAACAAAACGGCTTGTTTTTTCTATAATATAAAAATATAATATTATTATAATTAAAAATTTTCATTGGCGATTTTATGATAAAAAATATTATTTCGGATATTGGAAATGTTCTTTTTGAATTCGACACTTCTGGATTTATCGACAAAAATATTGAAGCCGAAGACAAAGAAAAATTTTTTAATTTGGTTTTTGGAAGCGATAATTGGAGGCTTTTAGACAAGGGCGATTTATCTTTTGAAGACGGCAGAAATTATTTTTTATCTATATTTCCAAAATATAAATATATTTTAAATAAACTTTTCGACAGTTCTTTAACTTTATGTCTTAATATGCATCATAATAATATAAATATTTTAAAAGAATATAAAGAGAGAGGATATAATATTTATTATTTGTCAAATATGACAGTCGAAACTTTTAAATGCTTAAGAGAAAAAACAGATTTTTTTGAAAAAACTTGCATTGGAGGAATAGTTTCCGCTTATGAGAAAATAATAAAACCGAGCGAAGAAATATATAAACTGCTATTAAATAGATTTGATTTGCGGGCGGAAGAATGTTTATTTATAGACGATAATTTGGATAATGTTAACGCCGCGATAAAATTGGGAATTAATTCTTTTCAATTAAAAAATATGAACGATATGAGTTTTGAATTAAAAAATATAATAAAATAATTAATTATGGAAAATAATTTATTTTTAAAAATAAAAAATCGCTACGGTTTGATATATTTAAGCGTAATATCTATATTTATAATACTTGATATTATCGCTTCTGCTTTTATAACAAATTTTTTATACGAACCGAATACTAATCCTTTAAATTTATTTTTAATATTATTTATTCCGTCAACGAGCATTTTTGTAGGAATTATTACAATAATTAAATTTATACTTGAAGCTTTCAAAAAAAAAGAAGGCTCGCATATAAAATTGGTTATCGTTATAATTATGGCTTTAATTACGATTCTTCCGAGTTTCATTATAAGTTATATTTCTTCTTATATTATAAAATCGAATATTAATCTTTTTATAAATAGCGATATTAATAATTCTATATACAATGTTATCGATATGTCGAATAACGAAATTATAAATAAACAAAATAGTATGCTTTCGGTTTTGTCGAATGTCGGTAGAAATTATTTTAATAATATTTATAGATATATCGATTTGGAAAATCCGACTAATAATTTTAATAATTATAATAGATTAAACGATATGATTAAAAATTATTATAATTTTCAAAATATAACTTTTCTGTCTAATTCTTATTACGGACAAAGTTCTATATTATTTAATACCGCCGATTTTCTGCCTTTGGATGTAAATTCTAGATTATATACCGAAGAAGTTGTATTTATAAATAGCGAATATAGAGATTTATTTTATGTTAATGCGATTATTCCGCTTTCTATGGCAAATAATTATGTAATATGGTCAGAGCCTATGTCTTCAAATTATATAGAGATTAGAAATAACGCTTTAGAATCTTTTAGGCTTTACAGTTCGGCAAGTATGTTTTTAAATGAATTTTCAATTATATTAAAACTTTTATATATATTCGTTTTGGGAATATCGACATTTTTCTCAATAATATTTGGAATAATTTTAGCGCGATTAATATATAAACCGATAAGTCTTCTTTTGAAAGCTACAAATTCTATAATAAACGCCGACTTTGATATAGACATGAAATTTTCTGGAATTCATGATTTGAGAAATCTTATTTATAGATTCAATATTATGGCGAGAGCTTTAAAATATCATAGAGATAGAGAAAATACGAGATTGCGACTCGAAACTTGGAGAGAAGCGGCGATTAAAGTGGCTCATGAAATAAAAAATCCTCTTATGCCTATAGTAATGAACGCGGAACTCATAGAAAGAAATTTAAAAAATAATATGTCCGACAAGGATATAGAAAAAATAAAAAATTCTACAACTATTATAATAAAAAATGCAAACTCAATTTCAAATTTGATAAAATCTTTTTCGGAATTTTCTTTTGCAATTAAAATTTCTGATAAAAAAGAATCTATTAACGAAGTAATTTTAGAAGTGTTGGATTCTTTTAAAAATATTCCAAATATAAAATTTAAAGTTTCTTTAACGAAGCATGATTATTCTTTAAATATGGATAGAGATAAACTTATTATGTCTTTTAGAAATTTAATTAAAAATTCAATAGAAGCTATGGAAAATAATAATATAGAATCTATAATATATTTGTCTTCTTATCATGAAATAATCGACTATAAAGAATTTTTTACGATAAGCATAACGGACACTGGAGTCGGAATCGAAACCAAAAATATAAAAAAAATATTCGAGCCTTATTTTACTTCAAAATCGAAAGGAACGGGAATCGGACTCGCTACGGTTGAAAAAATTATTATGGAGCATAAAGGACATATTTTAGTAGAATCGATTGTCGGAGAAGGAAGCACTTTCTTTATAAGATTCGAGATTTGAGATTTAAAAATCGAAATAAAAATTTAAATTGGAATTTTTTTATTAAATGTTTTTATATGATTTATAAGTTTAGTCATATTCTTCGGATAATCCAAGCAAATTATATTTAATTCTCTCGCTTTTTCTTTAATTTCTTTTTCCATATTTTCGCATAGAAAAAATATTTTGTATTCGCCATCGTTTATAGATTTTAATTTTTTAAATTCCGTTATAAATTCTATAGCATTAACCCAAACCAAATCGGGATTGAATATTAGAATTCTTATATTATGTTTATAAATTTGTCCCATTAATTCGTAAAGATTTGCCGCGGTAAAAACTTGAAAATCGGCGCTCTCCAAAAGAGCTTTTATTTTAGTCGCTCTATTATCATCGTCTATGATTATGACAGGACTATCCATAAATAAACCCAATTAAAGTAAAATTTACCGAGAGAGGGAATCGAACCCTCACTGAGTCGCCCCAATCAGATTTTGAGTCTGACGTGTCTACCAATTTCACCATCTCGGCTAATATAAATTTATTTCGTATATATTATACTTTATAAATAAAGAAAAATCAAGCGTTAATTTTATTAAACTTATTCCTTATTAATCAAATCATTGCAAAATTATATCTTTATTATAAAATAATGTAATTATAAAATTAATATAAAAATTGACATTCAGATTTTTAATAGGTTTATAAATAAATGAAAAAAATAATAATCTGTATAATTATGTCGGCAATTCTTTTGTCATGCGCCACAACTTCAAAAGTCTCTTCGAGCGGAGTTTTTGTCGGAGAGGAAACGGGAGATATCGGAGTGGTAAATAATTGGAAGAATCCCGATTTCAAAGGCGGAAAAACCACAAAAATTATAGCGGAAGGTTTCGCTTCTACAGATGGAAGAGGAGAGGCAAACGCTATAGAGCGAGCGATTGAAAGCGCAAAAAGAAACGCGGTAGAGCAGGCGGTCGGTTCTATAATTCATGGAGTCGCTTCGGTTGGAAATAATAAATTGTTGGAGTCAAAAATCTACGAAAATACGACTGGCTATATTTCTTCTTATAAAGTATTGAATATTACTAAAAATACTTCCGTTTGGTATTCAAAAATAGAGGCGATTGTCGGAGTCGATATGCTTCAAGATAATTTGCAAGCAATGGGAATACTTATGGATAGAAAAAGTATGCCTTTGATAGTGGTTTTGGTTATAGACGAAAACGGAGATTTAAGCGAATCGTTTAATGTTCAATTAGAAAAGAATATGGGAGATAAAGGTTTTAAATTCGTAAGCGCAAGCTCTTTAAGAAAAATTATGAGAGACGAAAATTATGACATAGATTTTTCCGATTCGGATTCCGTAAAAAAAATAGCTCAATCTACGGGAGCGCAAATAGCGGTTGTGGGAAAAGCGGGAGCGTCTTATTTTACTACAATACAAGGCACGGCAATGAAAAGTTATAGAAGCGATGTGGCGATAACGGCGATTAATATTTCCGATTATTCGACTGTAGCGAGAGCGACTCATCAAGCGGGCGGAGTCGGCGGAAGCGATAAAGACGCTCATTCGATAGCTTTGGTAAAATCTGCCGATTCAATATCGGACGATTTTATAAGCCAAATCGTAAACAAATGGCAAAGCGAAGTTCAAAACGGAGCGGAATATACGATTTATGTTTCGGGACTTAATTTTGACGATTCTATAGATTTTGAGGACGCTCTTAAAAAAAATATAGGCAATATTAAAAATGTTTATAATAGAGGAATTGCGGGAGATTCTTCAAGATATGTGATTCAATATGTGGGAACGAGCAGAAATCTCGCCGTTGATATTAACGCAAAAGCTAAAAATATGGGCTATCAAATAATAATAAACGGCTTTGACGATAAAACGATAACATTGAAAGCGTCCAAAAAAGAGTAAACAGAAAAAAATAAAAATGAAACCAAAATTAGTTATTCATACTTGTTGCGCGGTTTGTATGTGCTATCCGAAAACCTTGCTTGAAAACGAAAATTACGAGGCGATATTTTATTTTTACAATCCAAATATTTACCCGATAAAAGAATACGAAAGGAGAAGGGACGAATTTATCGATTACGCGAAGTCGATTAATGCAACCGTTCATATGGAAGAAAATAAAAAATATATTGAAGAATGGAATAACGACATAAAAGGTTTTGAAAAAGAACCCGAAAGAGGAACGAGATGCCATATATGTTTTAAGCATAGAATAAACAAGGCTTTTGAATACGCGAAAAATATAAACGCTCGATATGTTTCAACCGTTATGACTGTAAGCCCGCATAAAGACAGCAAAGTCATAGAAGCGATAGGAAATTCTTTGGCTGAAAAATATTCTCCAATAGAATATTTGCATATAGATTTTAAGAAAAAAGACGGATTCAAAAAAACTAATATAATCGCAAACGAAGTCGGACTTTATAGACAGAATTACTGCGGATGTAGGTTTAGTATAAGATAGTTTTTATAGTTAACAAATGTAAAAATTTATTATATTAAAAACCAACCGCAATAAAAATGCAATTGGTTTTTAATTAAGATAGTAATTAAACATATACATCCAACACATTCCCTATACTATTGTTTCGCTCTTTCGATATAATATTAGCTATTTTATCGCTTAATTGAGCAGAATTATAAACATTTAACCCCGCGCTACGCATATGCCTAGTCAAAGGAAACATTTTAGATGAATAAATAGAGTTCACTTCCATGTTTAACCCTCCTATAATTTATTCACTTTATTAGTGTCGGAATTTTATTTTTAAAAATTAATTTCAAATTATGATTTTCCAATTTAACAACTTATTGCTTTTTTATACCGTAACGCTTATTGAATTTATCTACTCTTCCCGCCGCGTCAAGGATTTTTTGCTTTCCCGTAAAGAAAGGATGACAATTATGGCAAATATCGACATGCAATGTTTTCTGAACGGAACGAATCTTAAAATTAGCCCCGCAAGCGCAATTGACATCGGTTTCGTAATATTGTGGATGTATATCTTTTTTCATCTTAATTTTCTCCGATAATAAATTAAAATTAATATTTAATAATCCATTAGTATATTATAAATTTTATTTTATCGCAATAGCATAAATATTAAAATTATATATGTTAAATAATTTAATAATATCGCTTGACAAAATTAATTTTTCTTTTATGATAGTCTAAATATATTTTTTCGGAGATATTATCGTGATTAACTATTTTCAAAAGAGTCAAAGAAGAAGAAATATCTTAAATAAAATAAAATCAAACAGAATAATTATTAATAAATTTCAATCTCCGCTCGGCATAGTTCCGAGTAAAGACGCAAAACCTAAAGAAGGATTCGATTTTGAATTAAAAGAAGACGAACTATATTCTTATAGAATCTCGGTTTCGGCAAATAAAATTCCGTATCTATTCTTAAAATTAATCAAATTATTTCCGTCTTACGCGACGATGGTAATAGAAAGAATAAGCGAAGACATAAATAGAGATTTCGATATAATGATGAGCGACCCCGATATTTCTATAACCGAAATAAAAAATATATTCAAAAAATATAAAGAATTATGGGTAGAATGCGGGTTTGTCGGTTTTGGCATTATAGACGAAATAACGGAATTTGAAGTTTTTATTAATCTGGATAAAGAAATCATAATAAACACTCCTTATAGAAACATAAATAATATTTATTCTATATTGGATTATTTTAACCTTTTAAATGAAAATCCTTCTTTTATAAGCGACTTCGAACATTGGCATTATCCTTTATCTTCGGTAGTTTCTTACGAGACGGTATCGGAAAGCGATGAGTATATATTCGATTATTACGATATAATAAATAATTTAAAACATCTTTACGGTTTTTCAATTATAAATATGAACGAAAGAATTATAAGAAAGCAGCCGAAATGGTGGAATGTTACGGTAAAATGTTTGGGCAAATGCAAAAAAATATCTACAATTTCAAGTTATTATATCGTGGCAAATACAATCGAAGAGATGGAAACTTTGATAGACGAAAAAATGAAAGATATGAATATAGAAAATTATTATATATACGATTATTACAATGTCGAACCTAATAATTATAATCCAAAAAATCTTAATTTAAGCGATATAAGAATCTGCAATTTTGAGAATGCGCCTTTTGGAATTTGGGCTGAGTCGGATATTTTTATTTATAGAACGAGAAATATAACTTCTTATTTCGTTAATAAAAATTACGCTTTATCTTCTTAATCTGTTTTGATTTTTTATTTTATGAATAAATTTAATTTTAAAAAGCTCGAAAGCAGCAAACATATTAAACATCAATTTAAATATTGTCCTTTTTGCGGTGAAAAAGATTCTTTTGTTTTCGATAATATAAAAATTTTTAACTGTTCCAAATGCGGCAGAAGTTATTTTGTAAATCCGTCTTCTGCTGTAGGAATAATTGTCGACACTCCGAAAGGAATTGTTTTCGTTTTAAGAAAATTCAAGCCTAAAAAAGATTATATAGATATGCCCGGAGGCTTTTGCGAGCCCTACGAAAGAATCGAAGACTCTATTAAAAGAGAATTATTTGAAGAAACGGCGATAAAATTGGATAAAGTTAATTTTCTTATGAGCGGAAGCAACGAATATATTTACGAAAAAATAATGTATGTTACATCCGACATTTATTTTTACGCGAAATTGGATTATATTCCGAAAGTAAAACCTTCCGATGACGCTTTGGAAGTGTTATTCATCGAAAAAGAAAATATCGACTTCGATAAAATTGCCTTTGCATCCTCGAAAGAAGCATTGAATTTTTATTTTGAAAATATATTAAAAAATTAAAAACTATCTATAAAAAATATTTTCTATTTTTCAAAAACCAAACCGTCTTTGCCTTTTACAATCTTTATAGTGTCGCCTTCAAAATATTTTCCAGCAAGAACTTCTTTTGCAAGAGGATTTTCTATATAATTTTGTATCGCTCTTTTCAAAGGTCTCGCTCCAAACTGCGCGTCATATCCGACATCGGAAATAAATTCTATCGCATCGTTAGAAACTTCCAAATTTATTCTTCTGTCCTTGAGTCTTTCGGCGACTTTTTCAATTTGATTTTTCACTATGGCTTTAATATATTTTTTATCGAGTCGCGTGAATGTTATTATTTCGTCTATTCTATTTAAAAATTCGGGGCGAAAAGAAACTTTCAAAAGCTCGTTAATTTTTTCTTTTATATCGTCCGTATTTTTAGCCTCGAGTATCAAATCCGAACCCAAATTGCTTGTCATTATTATTATAGAATTTTTGAAATCAACGACTCTGCCTTGTCCGTCTGTTAATCTTCCATCGTCCAAAACTTGAAGCAAAACATTAAAAACATCGGGATGCGCTTTTTCAATTTCGTCAAATAAAACTACGCTATAAGGTCTTCTTCTCACGGCTTCGGTTAATTGTCCGCCTTCGTCATAACCCACATATCCCGGAGGCGCTCCGATTAATCTGCTTACAGAAAATTTTTCCATATATTCGCTCATATCGATTCTCGTTAACGCTCTTTCATCGTTAAAAAGAAAATCCGCTAAAGTTTTTGCAAGTTCCGTTTTTCCCACTCCCGTAGGTCCTATGAATAAAAAACTTCCAAGCGGTTTATTTTCATCCGAAAGTCCCGCTCTGTTTCTTCTTATCGCGTCCGCTACCGAAGTTATCGCTTCGTCCTGTCCTATTACTCTTTTATGCAAAACTTCTTCGAGCTGTAAATATTTCTGTTTTTCGCTTGCGAGCATTTTGCTTACGGGAATTCCTGTCCATACTGAAATTACTTGAGCGATGTCGTCTTCGGAAATTTCTTCTCGAAGTAATCTTTTTTCGTCTTCTTTTGAATTTGAATTTTCAATATTCGCTTCTTCCAATTTTTTATTAAGCTCGGGGATTTTTCCATATTTGATTTCCGCCGCTTTCGCCAAATTGCCTTCTCTCGTATATTGAGTTTCTTTTATATTTAATTCTTCCAATTCTTCTTTTAATTTTCTTATCTCCTCTATTCGTTTTTTTTCGTTATCCCATTTAAGCTTCATCGAATTTCGCTCTTCAGTAATTTCGGATAATTCTTTTTCCAATTTTTCGAGTCTGTCTTTTGAAGCCGCGTCGTTTTCGTTTGAAAGCGCCTGTTTTTCAATATTAAGTTGTAAAATTTTTCTCTCAATCTGGTCTAATTCGGTAGGCTGACTCTCTATTTCTATTTTTAATTGACTCGCCGCCTCGTCAACCAAATCTATAGCCTTATCGGGTAAAAATCTATTCGTTATATATCTATTTGAAAGAACCGCCGCCGCAACCAAAGCCTCGTCTTTTATTCTCACCCCATGATGAACTTCGTATTTATCTTTTAGTCCTCTCAATATCGCTATCGTATCTTCAACCGTTGGCTCTTTACAATAAACTTGCTGAAATCTTCTTTCAAGCGCTTTATCTTTTTCTATATATTTTCTGTATTCGTCTAATGTTGTCGCTCCGATTGCTCTCAATTCGCCTCTCGCCAAAGCTGGTTTCAAAAGATTAGAAGCGTCCATTGCTCCTTCGGTAGCTCCCGCTCCGACTAATGTGTGAAGTTCGTCAATGAATAATATAATATCTCCTTCCGATTTTTCTATATCGCTAATTACCGCTTTTAATCTCTCTTCAAATTCTCCTCTAAATTTCGCTCCCGCAACCAAAGCTCCCAAATCCAAAGCAAGTAACTTTTTATTTTTCAAACTATCAGGAACATCTTGAGATACTATTCTTCTGGCGAGTCCTTCGACTATCGCGGTTTTTCCCACTCCCGGCTCTCCTATAAGAACGGGATTATTTTTTGTTCTTCTCGATAAAACCTGCATAACTCTTCTTATCTCTTCGTCTCGTCCGATAACGGGGTCGATTTTTTCAGCTTTAGCCAAAGCGGTTAAATTTCTGCAGTATTTTTCCAAAGCCCGCATTTTCGCCTCTGGGTCTTGACTGTTAATATTTTGATTTCCTCGTAAAGATTTTATAGCCGACAAAACTTCTTTTTTATTTATTTTATTATCTCTAAGCATTCTGCCCGCTCTATTTTCCGCGTCGACTAAAGCTAAAAATATATGCTCGGTAGAAACATATTGGTCTTTCAAAGACGCAGCTTCTTTCTCTGCCTTTGCCAAAACTTTTCCCGCGTTGGCAGATAAATGAAGTTGAACATTTTCTCCCAAAACTTTAACATTTTCATTAACTAATTTTTGAGTTTTTTCTATCAAAGAATTAACGGGAATTCCTATTCTTTCCAAAAGCGGTTTAATCAAGCCGTCTTCTTGTTTTAATAAAGCTAAAAGCAAATGCTCGCTTCCTATTTCAGAATGGTCTTCTCCGTTGGCGATATTCGCCGCTTCGTTTATAACCTCTTGGGCTTTTATAGTATATTTATTATAATCCATTTTTTATCTCCAATTACTAATTTAATTTTAACTTATAAACTATATAAAAATAAAACGGTAAAAAAGCGTATATACGATACATAATAAATCAATTTTTTTAATCTGTAGTATTATTTTACGACATATAAATCGTTATGCAAATTTTCATGTTTAATAATGATATTTTTAATCGTTAAAATCAAGCTTAATAATCATTTATTTTTTAAATAATTTTCAAAATATTCTATAGTTTTTTTAAGTCCGTCTTCGAGTTTGTATTTTGGCTGCCAATTAAGTTTTTCTTTAGCAAGACTTATATCGGGTTGTCTTTTAACGGGGTCGTCTTTAGGAAGTTCTTTAAATATTATTTTAGATTTTGAATTAGTCGTCTTAATTATAATTTTAGCAAAATCTATAACGGGCATTTCTATAGGATTTCCTAAATTAACGGGACCAATAAAATTTTCGCTATTCATCATTTTTACAGCTCCGTCAATCAAATCATCACAGTAGCAAAAACTTCTCGTTTGACTTCCATCTCCGTAAACCGTAATAGGAATATTTTTAAGAGCTTGAATAATAAAATTTGAAACGACTCTTCCATCATTTTCGTTCATTCTCGGTCCATAAGTATTAAATATTCTAATTATTTTTATATCGGTTTTATATTGCCTATTATAATCCATCATTAAAGTTTCAGATCCTCGTTTTCCTTCGTCATAACAGCTTCTTATTCCATCAGGATTTACATGTCCCCAATAGGTTTCTTTTTGCGGATGCTCCAAAGGGTCGCCGTAAACTTCGCTTGTTGACGCTTGAAGCAATCTCGCGTTGCATTCTCTCGCCAAATTAAGCATATTTAAAATTCCCAAAACGCTTGTCTTAAAAGTATGAACGGGATTTCTTTGATAATGAATCGGAGAGGCTGGACAGGCAAAATTATATATTTCATCGCATTCTATATGAATTGGCACGGTTATATCATGTCTTATAATTTCAAAATTTTTATTATTCTTTAAATGTTTAATATTTTCATAAGAGCCTGTAAAAAAATTATCAACGCATATTATATGATTTCCTTTGTTTAATAATCTTTCGCATAAATGAGAGCCTAAAAAACCTGCTCCGCCTGTAATTATAATTCTTTTCATTATATAAAACCTTCTTTAATTTAATATTAAGCTATATTATATAAAATATTTATCAATTTGTCAAAAAAAATTGCGTTAATTATAATTTAGTCGGGAACTTTTTTTAAAATTATTCGTCTAACTATACGATAAATAAGTAAATTTTTTTCATATGAGACTCCTCAATATTTAGAAGGGGACGGATTATTTAATATAGTCCGTCCTTTATTTTAAAATTTCTAAATAATTTTTAAAATTTTTTTAAATAAAACGAAATTACTCGGGAACTTTTTTGAGATTTATTCGTCTAAATATGTGATAGATAAAAGTTTTTTCATATTAGACTCATTAAATGATAAAAGGGACGGTCGATTGCTCTTCCGTCTCTTTTATTGTATTTTTATCATATTTATTAGTTTAATTAATTCAAATTATAATATTTTATAAAATTAAGGCAAAGGCTCGTAATTATTCTTTTTGGCGTATTCTATCAAGCTTTCTATTCTGTTTACGCATCCGCCGCAGCCTGTGGAAGCGCCCGTTTTTTCGGCAACGCTTTCAACTGTGGATAATCTATTTTCTACTATTTCTTTATAAGCCGTTCTGTAAGACACTTTTTTACAATGGCATAATTCTTTATCGTAATTTAAAGCCGTTTGACATTTCAAATCTTCTATAGCTAAATCCATAATTTTGCACCTCTATTTTATTTATAATTTTAACACTTAAAAAATAAAATTCAATATTTAAAATACATGCTTAATTCGTTTGTAATTTATAAAATTATAGATTAAAATACATATTTATTAATCGTTAAAAATTAGGAAAAATTATGCTCTCTTTTAGAAAAGATTTGGAAAAGAAAGATTTGGATATTTTGGATTTATTTACATTATCTTTTTATATATTCAGGCAGAATTTTTTTAACTTTTTTTTGATTAGTATGATTTGCGGAATTCCGATTATTCTTGCCTCGGCTTATTTTCCTCCATCGATTCCCGACCCGCTAAAAATTCAAACTACGGAAGATTTTATAAATTGGTTTAAAAACGAAGTCAATTTTGGATTCTATCTAAACGTTTTTTTGTCTTGGTTTTTGGATATAATTTCGCTCGCTTCGATTTCTTTTATTGTAGAGGCTATGGTTTATAAAAAAATAAGAACGGCTTTTTGGGGGATAAAAAAAAGTTTTTCGATTATTTTTCCGCTTCTTATAACGTCGATTTTTTATATGATAATAATTTTTTTCGGACTCGCTTTCTTTATAGTCCCTGGAATTGTTTTTGTGGTTTTATTTATGTTTACGAATAATATTTGCGCTTTAAGGCATACTTGGGGAATTGACGCCATAAAATATTCTTCAAGTTTAATTAAACCGAAATTTTTCAAGGCTTTATTTATTCTTTTATTTATACTGTTTTTCAAAAATGTATTTTTAATTTCATTTCCTTCCGCTCCGAAAGAAACGAGAGAAGGTTTATTATACTATTTTTTATCTATGGGATTATTATATTTGTTTGACGCGTATTTCAAAACGATTATAACATTATTTTTCTTAAACAGAGATTTTGTGGCAAATTCGCAGAAAGTAGATTTCGATTAATTATAAAAAATTATTTAGCAAACTATTTTAATAAAAAATTAAAAAATATTTGATAAAAATAAAAGCCTTCGGAAATATTTAAATTTCCAAAAGGCTTTTTATTTAACCGTTATAATATTTGTAATAAGTCGTTTTATTTATTAACCTATTATTCTCATTATAGATTGAGTTCTCATGTTAGCGTTTGCGAGCATAGCGGCGCCAGTTTGTTGAAGAATTTGTTCGCGAGTATAGGCTACCATTTCTTGAGCCATATCGGCGTCTCTTATAACGCTTTCGCTTGCAATTGTGTTTTCAGTGGCAATCATTAAGCTTTTTACCATTGATTCCATTCTATTTTGAACCGCTCCTAATTCCGCTCTTTGAGCGACTACCATTTGAATTCCTTCGTCAATTCTTCCAAGAGATTGGTTTGCAGTTTCAACGGAAGAAATAGAAATAGGAGTTTCGCCTCCAACTTGAAGGTTAGCCGCAGTCATAGCGCCTATATTTACTGAAACTCTTTGGTCCATATTAGCGCCGATGTGAAAAGAAATAGGAGTTTGTCCCTCTGAAGCGAATCTTCCAGTCAACATATTCATTTTGTTGAATTCGGCTTGAGAAGCGATTCTATCAACTTCTTCCACCAATTGATTTACTTCAACTTGAATCAAAGCTCTGTCGCTGTCGGAATATATGCCGTTAGCGGATTGTATTGCCAACTCTCTCATTCTTTGCATGATATTGGTCGTTTCATTTAAATAACCTTCCGTAGTTTGAATGAAAGAAATGCCGCTTTGAGCGTTTCTCGTGGCTTGTTGAAGTCCGCGATATTGAGAGCGCATTTTTTCCGAAACCGCTAATCCGGAAGCGTCGTCTCCCGCTCTGTTGATTCTTTGTCCGCTTGAAAGAGCCTCGATTGTTTTTGTCATTGAACTTCCAGTTAAGTTCAATTGCCTGTTCGCATTTAATGCTGAAACATTGTTGTTGATAATCATAATTACTACCCTCCATGAATAGTGTTTAAAAAATTAAATTTTCAAAGCTTTTTTTATTATATCTTTAATCTGTTTATCATCCCAATAAAACGAAGACATAATAAAACTTTATTTTTATAAATAATATATTATAATATTTCTAAAAAAAAGTAAATACTAATATTAAAAAAAATTAGATATTTTTATATTAAAAATTAATTGACTTTAACCCTTTATATAGTATTATTAATAAATAAGTATCAAATAAAGGCTTGAATTATGATTTTTGATTATAAAGGAATTACGAATAAAAATAAAGATTTAATATTTATAGTAGGTCCCTGCGTTATTGAAAGCGAAGAGATGACTATAAAAATCGCCAGAAAATTAAAAGAGATTAAAGAAAGATTAAATATACAATTAATATTTAAAGGCAGCTATGATAAGGCAAACAGAACTTCTCTAAATTCTTTTAGAGGTTTAGGAATGAAAAACGGACTTGAAATATTAAAAACCGTTTCAAAAGAATTTAATCTACCGACTATAACCGATATACATATTCCAGCAGAAGCCGAAGAAGCGGCAAAATATGTAGACTTTTTGCAAATTCCCGCATTCTTATGCAGACAAACGGATATGTTAAGAGCGGCTTGCGAAAC
>CAKVCG010000017.1 GCA_934725525.1 uncultured Brachyspira sp.
ATAGATATATTTATTTTCGGAGGAAGAAGAGCTTCCGTTATGCCTTTAGTTCATGAATCTTATAATTGGGACCATGGCGTATTTATGGGTTCTACAGCGGCAAGCGAAACTACGGCGGCTAATATAGGTTCAGTCGGAGCGTTGAGATTCGACCCTTTCGCTATGCTTCCTTTCGCAGGTTATAATATGGGAGATTATATGAATCATTGGCTTGAAATGGGAGACAAATTGGGAGATAAAGCTCCAAAAATCTTCTATGTTAATTGGTTTAGAAAGAACGCGGACGGAAAATGGCTTTGGCCAGGATTCGGAGACAATTCGAGAGTTCTAAAATGGATGTGCGAAAGAGTGGAAGGAAAAATTGACGCTAAAGACACTCCTATCGGAAGAATGCCAAAAGACGGAGATTTAGATTTAACGGGTTTGAAAATTGACGAAGCGGATTTTAAAGAGCTTATGAGAGTCGATATTGAAGCTTGGAAAAATCAAACTAAAGAGATAGAAAATCATTATTCTAAATTTGGCGATAGGCTTCCTCAAAGACTTAAAAAACAACTTGAAGATTTGAGAGATAGATTGAATAAATAAAAAGATAAATTAGAATAAAAGATTAAAATATAAATAGTTATAAGCCGCTGATTTTAATTAATCGGCGGTTTTTTATTTGTCATTGCGAGAGTGAACATGGCAATATACTCCATGCGGATTGCTTCGGCATGGCTAAAACTCACAGAGTGAACCTCGCAATTGACGGGCTATTATTTAATAATTTTAACATGCAGATTATAAAAATTATTAAAAAAATTATGTTGACTTTTATTAAAAAATAAGTTAGACTATAAGAAATTATAAAAATAGGGATGAAAAATTATGTCGGTATCACAATTAAATACGGAAACTTTTGACGCGGCGGTTGCTAAAGATAAAGCTACTTTAGTAGATTTTTTTGCAGAATGGTGCGGGCCTTGTAAAATGCAAACTCCAATTTTGCATAAGGTGGCGGACGAGTATTCGGATAAAATGAATTTTGGAGCGGTTAATGTGGACGAATCCGAAGAGATTGCGGCCAAATATGGCGTTCAATCGATTCCTACATTGATGGTTTTTAAGAACGGAGAGGTTGTTAAAAGAGCGGAAGGCATGAAAAACGAAAGCCAATTAAAAGATTGGCTAAAAGAATACATATAAATTAAAGATGCAAACCTAATTTTTTATACGATTAGGTTTGTATTATGTTAATTTATTAAATATTATTCTAAAAATTAAAGGGGTAGAAATGTTTAGCAATAATATTTTAATTGAAAGATTATCAAACAGATTCAAAATATCGAAAGAAGAGATTAACTATTCTATAAAACATATATTTTCGGAAATAGCTTCGCTCGTTCTAGAAGGAAAAGTATTTTATATGTATGATTTGGGATTTATTTATGCGGATAAAGAATCCAATCTAATTTTTAGAAACGCGGATATTGCCTTTGACGCCTCTTTGGAAACCATTACGATAAAATATTTAGGAAGAACGGCTTTTTATGAAGCTATATTTGAAACTATGAGGAGTATTATAGATAACGGCGGAATAATATATATAGAAGATTTCGGAACTTTTTCTTATAAAGGCGGATATGTTCATTTCGATTGTTCGGATGCTTTAAGTTATTTGGTTGAGGAAAGATACGATAGAGTAAATAAAATAACATCCACAATTTTAACTAAAAAACTTTCAAGCAGATTCAAAAAAAGCAAATCGGAAGTCATAGACTTGGTAAATCAATTATTTAAAAAAATAATTTTATCGGTTATAGATAGCAAAGTTTTTTATATGCGCGATTTGGGATTTATTTATGTCGATGAAAATTGTAAATTAGTTTTCAGAAGCGCCGATATAGGTTTTGACGAGTCGATAGACGATATGGCGGATAACGATAAAAAAAGAGAGATGTATGAAACCATATTGGAAACCATAAGGCATGCGGTTGATAACGGAGAGAGAATATATATAGAATATTTCGGAACTTTCTTTTATAACGACGGATATATAAAATTTGAAGCCGATGAAATATTGCTTTATGTAGTCGATAAGAGATTCAATATAAAAAAAATTATAAATAATATATCAAACGAATTGGACGATTTATATTCGGATAAAAATATTTTTGAAAGTAAAACTGAAAAATATAAATCGATGCAAGAATATACCGCTTCCGAATTATTGGATATAAACAATTTTGAAAAAGATTTTTTTTCAAATAAAAATATCGGGGAAAATAAAAAATCAGCGAATAAGGAGATAAGTATAACTTCCTTTCTAATCGCTACCATACTTATAGTTGCAATAGCTTTTATTACTATATTTTTTATAACTTATCCTAATTCAAATAAAAATTTAATTTTCGATATAGGCAATAAAAAATTGGACAATTTAGTCGACGAATATTTTGACAATATAGGCTCAAAAGAATTATTGACTTATAAATTAACATCCGATATGTATTATTGGGATATATCAAAGGAATTATATAACGATTTTACATACTGGGCTTTAATATACCCTTATAACGGAAGAAGATATAAAGCGGATGCGCTTATTAAAAAAGGAAGCTCGATTCGTTATAAAGATATTCAAAAAAATATTCAATCTCAAACGGTTAGTATGGAAGATATTAAATATTTTTATAATACTTTGTCGAAATCGTTTTTATTGTTATATCCCGATTTTATTAGCGCAAAGAAAGGCGGACATGCATTATGGACTTTGAAATTATCTTATTATTATGATAAAAATGTCTTTATGACTAACTCAAATATGGTTCCGACTAAAGTTTATTCGAATCTATTAAATCAAAATAACGGTGTCGGAAGTTTTTACTCTCAATTCTTAAAATATAATAAACTGAACGGAAATATTGTTTCGTCATTTATGGCGGTTATAAAATAAAAAGAAAAATTATAAAATAAAAAATAAATTATTAGGAAAATTTAAAGTGAAAGTCGTAAATATAGAAGAAGTTATAAATATAGATAAAAAAACTATAGAAAAAATTCCTTCGATTCTTCTTATGGAACATGTAGCAAGCGAAATATTTTATGCGCTTATTAAAAGGCATAGAAAAACTTTATACGATAAAAGCGTTCATATATTTTCATCGGTCGGAGGAAACGGCGGAGACGGACTTGCAATAGCGAGATATTTAATAAAAAACGGCTATGATACGAAAGTTTATCTAACGGGAAATATCGACAGAGTAAATAAAGACGCTTATATTAATTTTAATATTTTAAAAGATATGAATGTCGATGTCGTATATTTGTCTAACGAGGAAAAAGTATTTGAAGTAACCCAAAATATTGAAGAAGGCGATATTGTTATAGATTCTTTATTCGGCACGGGCGGAAACAGAGCTTTAGGCGGAATAGAAAAATTATTAATAGAAAAATTGAATTCTCTAAATATTATAAGAATAGCGATTGATATGCCTTCTGGTTTGCAATCAAAAATAGACGATAATGAAAATATAAATACATGTTTTAAAGCGCATGAAACCTATACCGTATGTTTTGCTAAAGATATATTCTTTTTATATAAAACGAGAGAATATATTGGAAAATTATTTATTATAAAATCAATATTCCCAAAAGAGATGCTCGACAATGCGGAATATAAGGCTTTGCTCATAAACCATAACGAAAAAATAAATATCGAAAGAAACGCTTTTTTTAGTAAAAGAGAACAGGGAAATCTCGCGATAATAGCGGGAAGTTTGGATTATGTAGGAGCGGCGGTTTTATCCGTTAATGCGGCTTACAGAAGCGGAGTAGGTTATATAAGGCTTTATGTTCCAAAAGGAATTGAAAAAACTATAAAGAATATAATCGTATCTCAAATGCCCGAAGTTGTTATTATCGGAGTGGGAGAAGAAAATCAAAAATATTTTATGGAAAGCGACATTGCTATTGCAAACGATATAAATAAAAGCGACGCTTGTATAATAGGTTCGGGAATAGGAAGAGATATTTCCACCGAAGTTTTTATTAATTCGATTTTAAAACAAATAGATATTCCAACCGTTGTCGATGCGGACGCTTTATATTTAATGTTTCAGAATACTTTGGAGGAACTTCCGGAAAATTTTATATTGACTCCTCATATATACGAGTTTGAAAAATTAACGCAGGTAAATCATATAGAAGCGTTGGAAAATCCTTATAACGCGCTTTCGATATTCAGGGAAAAAACTAAAGCCTCTATAATATTGAAAGACGCTATAAGTTTTTTTATGAAAGACAGCGAAATATATATAAATTATAATCCAACCGTTTCAATGGGAAAAGCGGGAATGGGAGATGTTTTGGCGGGATTTTTAGGCTCGTTTCTTTCGAGAAAATTAGATATTGTCGAAGCGTCAAAATTAGCTCTTACCGTTCAAGCTAAAAGTTTTGAATACGCGAGAAAAAGATTTGGAAACGATTCCGTTCAACCAAAAGATTTGATTTTTTACGCGAGCAAAATATTAAAGAAGTATTAAAAGGATTTAAAAAATTGCCAAGAGAAGTTTACGACCCTAAAAATCCGGAGCATGAATTCTACAATAAAAGAGAGCGAACGGTTTATAGGGAGCCCCTTAAAGTAAAGCCGAATATGTTTTCAAAAAAAAGTTTTATGTTTCTATACGGCGCTTTTCTTACTTTTTTTGTAATTATATTCTTTATGATAAGATGGGGTTTTTTGGATAATATTCCGTTTTTTGCGGTTTTGAGAGTCGGAAACAGTCCTTTGGAAGTTAAAATAAATAATATAGATTTTTATCAATCTGAAGGAGCGATTATTCCGACAATAGAAGTGAAGAATTTGAAATATACGAATAATATTAATATAAATAATTTGAAAGTAAATTATTCTTTATATAAAAACAAAAGACTAATATTTAACGGAAACAATAATTTTTATAATGTCTCTTTTCCAAGCGGGCAAAGAATAGGTTTTAAAATTCAATTTGATAAAAATCACTGGAATAAAGCGAATAGGCTTGAAATCGTTTTAAATTTGGACGACAATTTAATTTGGACGAATAATATAAATGTAAGCAAATTAAAAAAGCGATTTATCTTAATTTGATTATTATGTCGACTCTTCTGTTCCTTCTTCTTCCTTCCTCGGTGTCGTTTGAAGCTATAGGATTTTTGTCCCCGTATCCGTTATATGATATTTTATTAGATTGAAGATTAGACGTAATATAATCGGCGACTACTTTGGCTCGATTTTCGGATAATGTTTGATTATACTCCGCTTCCCCAACATTATCCGTATGCCCTTGAATTATTATCTCTCTGCCAGAATAACTTCTATTAATAACGTTTATAATTCTATCTATAGTTTCTTTAGCTTCGTCTCTTAAAACATAAGAATCCGTATTAAATAAAATATCTCCGAGTCTTAATACAAAACCTTCTGGAACCGTATCTACGGTAATATTTTCGCCCAAATTTTCTTCGAGCGCTTTCTTTTCTTCATCGGTATTTATAGAGGTGTTGTCGCTTAAGTCTCTTGAAAGAGTATCGGATACATTGTCAAAAGCCGTTTTTTGAGCGCTTATTGCCATTGATATTAATAAAGCCCCGAGTATAAAAACCGTAGATAGAACTTTTGTAGCCTTCGTTAAAGCGTCTCCTCTCTGGCTTCCCAATACATTAGCTTGCGCGCTTGAAAATAGTCCTTCCGCTTTTCCGCCTTGTATTATGATTAATAAAATCAAAAGTATGCATATTATAGAATAAACCGCTATCCCTAATGTTACCAACGCGTTCATAATTTATATTCCTTAAATATTTTATATATCTATTTTGTATTAGAAAATTATACAGTTTTATACAAAAATTTTCAATAGTTTTTAAATTAAAATTATGTATAAATATATATATAAAAAATAATGGCTCTCGATTTAACCGACAGCCCTTATTCAAAACTCAACCGTTAAAGATAATTCTTAATCCAACCTTATCTTTTTGCAAGAAACAAATCCGCTACCATTACTATTGCTATTAACACTAATAACAATGTTCTAAAATTAAGTTTTGAATATCTCTTTGGCATGGGATACCTCCAAAAAATAGTAATATCTATAAGGTCCATTTAAACCCTATACATATAAGATAGTAATTTTTTATATAAATCCGTTGATTTTTTCATAAATTTTGAAGATTTAATTAACATAATTGTAATCCTAAACAAGAGGTAGTTACCCCTTGCGTTCTTTCTCTGAATTGTTAACACAATTGGCTTACCAAAGGCACACAGCGTGAGTCTCATTGTTATTAATAAAATTAATGAATTATGATTTGGATTGCTTCAGGAATACCTTCGCAATGAAAAAAGAATAAATAATAATAAAAACTAATTATTAAAACACATCCTTACAAATTATGGTCTCGTCTCTGCCCGCTCCGACAGAAACTATAGATATTTCCGCGTCCGTTATTTCGCTTAATCTTTCGAGATATTTTTTAACGTTTTTCGGTAATTTGTCGTAATCTCTTATATTTCTTATATCTTCTTTCCAACCCTCGAATTCTTCGTAAACGGGTTCCACTTTAGAGAGAATATCCAAATCGGCGGGATAATCTTCAATTATTTTTCCGTTATATTTATAAGCTACGCATATTTTTAATTTATCCAAATCGTCAAGTATATCGAGTCGAGTAATAGCCAAAGAATCGAGTCCGTTCACATAAGCGGCATGTTTAATCACGCAAGCGTCTAGCCAGCCGCATCTTCTTGCTCTTCCCGTCACCGTTCCGTATTCATGCCCTCTATCTCTTATGTGATTTCCTGTTTCGTCAAAAAGCTCGGATGGAAAAGGTCCTTCTCCGACTCTTGTGGAATAAGCCTTTACCACTCCGATAACATTATCGATTTTTCTCGGTCCCACTCCGCTTCCCGAACACGCTCCGCTTGCCGAAGGTAAAGACGAAGTTACAAAAGGATAAGTTCCGTATTCCAAATCAAGCATCGTAGCTTGAGCGCCCTCGAATAAAATATTCTTTTTTTCTTTTATCGCTTTATTTAAAATCGTAATCGTATCGGCTACATAAGGCTTCAATCTTTCGCCATACTCCAAATATTCTTTTAAGATTTTCTCGTAATCAAAACCGTTATGGTTGTAAAGTTTTTTTAGAAGTCTGTTTTTTAATTCCAAATAGAATTTTAATTTTTTTGCAAATATTTCTTTATTCGTTAAATCGCAGATTCTTATTCCGATTCGTCTCGCTTTATCCATATAGCAAGGTCCGATTCCGTTTTTTGTCGTCCCTAATTTATTTTCTCCCAAGTCCTCTTCTTGAAGTTCGTCAAGCGCTTTATGATAGGGAAAAATTATATGAGCCCTGTCGGAGATTTTGATATTTGATATTTTAATTTTTTTATTTTTAAGTTCGTCTATTTCTTCCAAAAATATTTTAGGCTCAATTGCGATTCCGTTTCCGATAATGCATATTTTATCTTCATGTAATATTCCAGAAGGCAAGAGTCTCAATTTATATTTATTTTCCCCTACAACTACGGTATGTCCCGCGTTGCTTCCGCCTTGAGAACGAACTATATATTCGCTTTTTTCGGCAAGATAATCGACAATTTTTCCTTTGCCCTCGTCTCCCCATTGAGTTCCGACTACGATTACAGAAGCCATTTCTCCCCCAAAATAATTTATAATTATTTTTATGGATATAGTGAAAAACCAAAGGCAATTATATAAATCTTTTGTAAAATTTCAAGTAAAAATAATTGGACTGCCTAGCTTTCTGGCAAAAACTCGCAATGGTTGAAAATCTAATTAAACTATTGACATTAAAATAAAACATTGTATATTAGTTGTAATAATATTTATTACAATAAAGATAGGTTGTTAATATATGAAAAAATTATTATATTTAATAAATTATTTGGCAAAAGAAAGCAAAATTGATATAGGCGAACTTTCGTCCAACGAAACCGAATTAAAAAATTTATTCAGAAGCCTTATGAATATGCGTCCGCCAAACGATATAAGCGAAGATTATTTAAAAATAGAAGACGAGTTTTTGCAAGAAGAACTTGATAAAAAATTTATAACCAATATAGAAAATCTTAAACCGATAAAAAATAATTTATATTTATGGCAAGGCGATATTACCGCTTTGAAGATTGACGCTATAGTAAACGCCGCTAATTCTGCAATGCTTGGATGTTTCTATCCGATGCATAAATGTATAGATAACGCGATTCATAGCGCCGCTGGAACGAGACTCAGGTTGTTTTGTCGAGATATTATAAATCGATGCGGAGGTTATTTAGAAACAGGCGATGCAAAAATAACTCCCACTTTTAATCTGCCTTGTAAATATGTTTTGCATACGGTTGGACCAATAATTAAAGATAAAGTTGGCAAAAAAGACGAGGAGCTACTATCCTTATGCTATAAATCATGTTTGAATTTGGTTTTAGAAAATAATATAGAAAGCGTGGCTTTTTGTTGCATATCCACGGGAGAATTTAGATTTCCAAACGATTTGGCGGTTGATATAGCTTTATCTTCGGTAAACGATTTTTTGAAAGAAAATAAAGCGAAAAATATAAAAATAGTTTTCAATGTTTTTAAAGATATTGATTATGAATTATATAATAAAAAAATTAAAGAATTAAATTAAAAAATTGTAGGAAAATAAAAATGGATAAAAATAAATTAATACAAAAATTAAAAGAAGAAATTGAAAATTCGGAGTATATATTAATCGGAGCGGGAGCGGGACTTTCTACTTCGGCGGGATTTTTATATGACGGAAAAAGATTTGAAGATAATTTTAAAGATTATATAAAAAAATACGGATTTACCGATATGTATAGCGCGGGATTTTATAATTTTCCAACTCTTGAGGAATATTGGGCTTATTTTAGTTTGTATGTTTATATAAACAGATACGATATTGAAGAAAACGAAACTTATTTAAATCTTTATAATATAGTAAAAAATAAAAATTATTTCGTTATAACTACAAATGTTGACGGCAGATTTGCAGATTCTAAATTTGATAAAGATAAAATTTTTGCGGTTCAAGGAGATTTTTCGCTTTTTCAATGTTCAAAACCTTGCAGGCAAGAAACTTTTTATAATGAAAAATATATTAGAGAAATGATTAAATACAAAAAAGAAATGAAAATACCTACCGAACTTATTCCAAAATGTCCATACTGCGGAGAAAATATGTCTATGAATTTGAGAGCGGATTCCACTTTCGTTCAAGATAAAAATTGGGACAAACAAAAATCAAAATACGAAAATTTTTTAAAAAATTCAGACAATTCAAAAATCTTGTTTTTGGAGCTTGGAGTCGGTTTCAATACGCCTTCTATAATAAAATATAATTTTTGGAGAATGACTTTAAATAATAAAAAATCCGTTTACGCTTCTATTAATTTGGGAGAATGCTACGGCGCAAGCGATATAGAAGAGCGTTCAATATGCATAGACTCCGATATATCCGAAGTATTGAAAAAATTAATTTAATAAAAAATTGTCATTGCGAAATTTATTGAAGCAATCTATTTAATTTAATTTTTTAGGAATTCTAACATTTTTCAAATCCGTAAGCCTTTGAATTATAGATTTCTGCACTTCGTAATTTGAAGGCTCGTCGTTTGCAAATTCGTATTTATTTGCAAGAATCAAATATTCTTTTTCCCGCGTATAATTTCGCATCTTTCTGTATAATATCGATATTCTAAATAAAGATAATTTTTGTCTATATCCGTTTAAATAGGACTGTCTATAATAATCTATGGCTAAAGAATTTCTGCTTCTATTATCGTAAAGTTCCGCCAGTTTAAAATATATTCTTCCTCTTTCGATTCTATTGGGGCTTGTTTCAGCGATATTTAAAATTTCTTTTTCGGTAGCCGAATAATTTTCTTCATCAATTAATTTTTCGTAAATATGAAGCAAATTAAAGTAAGAATCTAATTTATACGATGGAACATTAAAATTAGTGTTTAATTGAATAGCTTTTTTGTATTCTTCCACAGCCAACCTATAACTTGCCGCTCCTCCTTGTTGAGCGGGGTCCCCAGCTTCGGTTTCGTATATTAATCCCAGATAATAATGAGCATCCGCATTATCGGGGTAATACATCAAAGTTTTATTCATTAAATATAAAGCGTAGGATGTATCTCCGTTACTTATAGCTCTTTTAGCCTCGCCTATATAAACCCAAGCCGGCTCTAATCTATTTTCATTGATTGAAGAACGATAGGAATTTGTATCGATTCTAACCGAATTATTTACTTGAGAATAAACGGGCAAACAAAATATTAGTAAGTAGAATATCAAAAAATTTTTCTTCATAATAATTAATTTATTTATATTTAATATAATTATATATTATTTTTATATAATAAAAAGCTTTATCGTTTATATTTATCGGTATAATATGTTTTTATATTATAAAAATATTGTAAATATATTGCCAATATTTCGCTTATCGTATTTTATTTTTTAATATATAATATATGAGATTAAAAAATATAAACTAAAAATTATTTAAACTATTTTTTAGGAGGAAAAATTATGGCTGATAACAAAATTGATATATTTGAAAATTATCCCGTATATAAATCTTTAATTTCTTTAGCAATGCCAACTATATTGGGCATGCTTGTAAATGTGTTTTATAATATGGTTGATACTTTTTTTGTAGGACAGACGGGAGACCCAAATCAAGTAGCCGCAGTTTCTCTAACTATGCCGATTTATTTGCTTTTAATGGCTTTCGGTAATATTTTTGGAATTGGGGGAGCTTCGTATATTTCAAGAAATTTGGGAGCTAAACAATTTGATAAAGTAAAGAAAATTTCCGCTTTCGGATTTTATTCAAGTATTATAATAGGCTTCATAAGTATGGCTTTATTTTTAATCTTTATGCCTTTTATATTAAAAATATCGGGAGCGAGCGAAAATACTTATCAATTTGCAAAAGATTATTTAATAATCGTTGGAATTGGAGCGCCTTTTGTCGTAAATCAGATGGCTATGGGGCAAATAGTTCGTTCTGAAGGAGCTTCAAAAGAGGCAATGATTGGTATGATGATAGGAACGATTGTAAATATAATTTTAGACCCGATAATGATACTTTATATGAATATGGGAGTCGCTGGAGCTGCGCTTGCCACAATAATTGGAAACGCATGTTCTACGATTTATTACGCTTGGCATATTTTAAGAAAAAAATCTTTTCTTTCGATAAGTTTTAAAGATTTTTCAATGCAGTCGGATATATTAAAAAATGTATTCGCTATAGGAATTCCCGTTTCAATAAATAATATTTTAATGAGCGCTTCAAATATTCTTATAAATAATTACGCGGCTGGATTTGGCGATAATGTGGTAGCTGGACTTGGAGTCGCTCAAAGATTATTTACGCTCGTTATTTTAGTTTTTATCGGATTAGGACAAGGAATACAGCCTTTTATAGGATATAATTTCGCCTCTAAAAATTATAAGAGAATGAACGCTTCTATAAAAATTTCCTGTTTGGTAAGCGTCATAACGGGAATAATTTTGCTTATATTGGCTTTTATATTTTCAAATCAAGCGGTAAAATTATTTATCAATAACGAAGAGGTAATAGATTACGGAGTTAAATTCTTAATAGCATGTTATTCTGTCGCTCCGATTATAGGATTTCAATTTATATTTATGTCGACTTTTCAAGCTTTGGGAAAGGCTCTCCCGTCATTGTTTCTTTCGTTGAGCCGACAGGGAATAGCTTTTATACCCGTGATAATAATAGGAACAAAATTATTCGGCATAAACGGAATTGTCTGGTCGCAGCCTATAGCGGATTTAGTTTCGGTTATATTGGCTACGATTATGTATATTTATATTTATAGAAAAATGAAGAAACAGGCATTAAGAGAGAATAATATATAATTTTTAGTCATTGCAAACGACTACCGTGACATTGCTCGCGTTTGAAGAATATACGACTTAAGCGCGCCAATTAAAATTATATTTGACTTTTTATGAAATTGAATTTATTATATTTCGATTAATTAAAAATCGTTCTTTGTTAATTATTAATTTAATTAGATTAATTAGGATAAATTAAAATGGAAAAAATAAAAATTGAAAATGTCGAACTTACATTATCGCATCCCGATAATTTGAATATAAAATGGACGGGACAAAACGATTTGGTTCGACAAATAATGGCGGCTTGGCATACAATTTCCGAAGACGATATTCCTCTAAATCCTCGAATAGTCGGAAAGCCTGGAGCGGGAAAAACGACTTTATCCTATTATGCGGCTAAAGAGTTGCTTAAAAGAGAGGTTTATATATTTCAATGCACAGTCGACACTCGCCCCGAAGATTTGATTATAATTCCCGTTATTTCAGAAAATAACGCTTCCAGCGGTGCTAATGCGGGCATGTCGCCGCAGTCGCCCAAAATAAATTATCATGCATCGAGTTTGGTTAGCGCAATGATTAAAGGAGGAGTGGCGATACTTGACGAAGGAAACAGAATGAGCGAAAAAACTTGGGCTTCGCTTGCGCCATTGCTTGACGATAGAAGATATGTGGAAAGCGTCATTGCTGGAATAAAAATAAAAGCGCATCCCGATTTTAGAATAATCGTCACAATGAACGATGACGCGAGCGTATTCGAGCTTCCAGAATATATTCATTCGAGATTACAGCCGACTATAGAGCTTCCGTTTCCCGATGTGAAAGAAGAATACGATATTTTAAAAATGAACATCCCATTTGCAGACGAAGAAATTTTAAGAATAACGGTCGGTTTCTTGCAAAAATCTCATATAAATAAAGCTTCTTTTTCGGTTAGAGACGGGATAAATATGGCAAGATACGCGATGAAACTTTATAAAAGCGAAACTACGAAAGATAAAGAAACGGCTTTTTTGCTCGCGTTAAAATCCGTTCTTGGAGAGGAAGGAATTAAAATTTTGAGCGCAAATAACGATGAAAAATATTAAAAGACTTATAATAATTTTTTTAATATTTTTGATTTTCTTTATAATTATTAAAAATACAAATATTAATTCAAAAAATTTATTTATCGATTCGGATTCGCTTTTAAGTTTGATTGAAAATAATAAAGTTTCGATTGTTTACGATTATTTGAAATATAGAGATAAAGTTTATTGCATTGATAATATTAATAATAATCAAAATAAATATTATAAAAATTTTATAAAAAGTCGTTTTCCAAGCATAAAATTTATTAATAAATTTCAATTTTATTTTTATTCAAAAATTTTTAAAGAAAAAATGATGTGTTATATTAATTATTGCGATAAAAATTTAATCGAATATTTGAAAAAGAAAAAAATTAAATATTGTAAAGTCGTTTTGAATATTAACGAAATAACGGCAAAAGAATATTTGAATTTGAGAGACAAAGATAACGCGAGAATTTTTTTGTCGATTACGAATAAAGATTATTACGATTCTTATAAATACGCGGTCGTTTTGAATAAGAAATATATAACCGTTTTGGACGGAGACACTATAAAATATAAAAATCAAAGATATAGATTTATCGGTTTGGACTCTCCCGAACTTAAACAAAATTACGGCGAGCAGGCGAAAAACTTTGTAATTAATTCCATAAATAACGCGAGTAAAATTTCTATGTTAATATCCTCTTACGATTTATATGATAGAATATTATGCCATATAATTATAGACGGCGAACCTTTAGCGTATTCTATGATTAAAGAAAAATACGCGAAAGAAACTATAATTAAATACGGGGATAGCGGTTTTCCGACAATAGCAAGCAATATAGTTTATCTGTCTAAATTTCAAGGCAGAAGACCGTTTATTGACCCTGCGGTATTTAGAAAAACAAATTATTAAATTTATGCGTAGAGATTCTTACTATTGATTTTTTTAATTTATAAGTTAAAGTTTAAATATTCGATATTATTTTATCTTTAAATTTTTAATTGAAAATCAATTTATTTTAAGGAAATAAAGTGAATAAGATAGAAGATTATAATCAAAACATTTCAAAATATGAATTATACGCTCATTTAAGCGACCAAATAGTCGCGGGAAATATAAAAACTTTTTCGGAAATTTTTACTTACGCTCAAAATGTCAACTTTGAAAAAATAAAAGACCATGAAAATATTTTAAAAAGTTTATTTTCTTTAATTCGTAAAATTAATTGGGGATTTTTTAACAATTTAGACAAAGAACTTTATCCAAAATTATGGGAACAGTTTGTTATAGAAAATCATAAATTTAATTTCGCGGGAGATTTAAAATTAAGTTTATCTATAGCCGACATTTATATAGCGATGATTGATATTCATGGTTATACGAACTTTTGCGAAGAGAATAAAAATAATTTGTATAAAATGCATGCTTTAGACGATTTGCTTCAAAATAAAGTAAGCGAAATTGCAAGATTCTATAATGTTATCTCTCATAGAAAACATGGAGATGAAATTATTATGGTTTGTCCTTCGGCAACTGACGCTTTAAGCGCGACTATCGCTATAATAGATATTCTAAATAAAAAGAAATTTTTAACAGAACATCCAAATATAGATACTTCGGGAATGCCCGAGTTTAAGATAAGCGCGGGAATATCGGGAGGAAATTCCAACAGTTCTTTAATAATTACAGAAGACGGAGATTTATCGGGTTTTCTTATAAATAACGCCGCAAGAATGCAAGCGAGAGCGAATACTTTATCGCCTAAAGAAAATAAAATTATTGTTACAAAAAATTTGCAATTTAACTTCTTAAAAGAAAATTCTAAAATTAAAAGCGAAATATTTGAAAAAAATATAATCTCTTTTTACGATAACGGAATAATATTTTTTAAAGGCACGGATATTCCTATTGTCGAAGCTATATTTAATCCCGAAGAAAAATATAAAGAATTATTTTTTAACGAAATGGAAGAGCTTGTAAAAAGCGTGAAGGATAATTTATGGAAACAGAAAATATTTAACGCTATTATGGAATTAATTTCAAAAGTTGCAAAATCTATGCCGCCTTTTCAAATTAACGAAAGCGTAAACGAATATATATCGGGCTATTCAAATTCTACAATTTGCGATTTATGTTCGGACGCTATAGGCTCTTATGTCGTAAAAGAAAATTATAAAGAAGCTATAGAAACTTTCGCTTTAATAATAAGGCTTTTAAATACGATTCCCGATTTTGATAAAATGGTTTTGGAATACGCAGAAAGCATTTATGACGGTTATGAGAAAGTTCTTCCTCTATACGAATCGATTATGAAAAAAGAAATAGACACAAATATTGCAAAAATATTTCCAGCTAATCATATTCCTTTATTTAATAATGTTCAAAAAGCTAACGCTACTTATAATAAATTAATCAATTTCGCTATGGTAAGTCCAGCACTTCAAAGACGAAAATCTATATGGTATGGAATACTTGAAAAAGAATCTTCAAATTTGATTATTAATATGTATTCGGGTAAAAAATAACTTGATTTATATTAGTTGACTTTTAATATTTTTTATTATATAATATTTTAAAAATTAATTAGATTTTATAAAGGAGTTATATAAATGTCATCTATTAAACCATTAGCGGATAGAGTTCTATTAAAAGTATTGGAACAAGAGACAAAAACTTCGAGCGGAATATACATCCCCGAAACGGCTACCGAAAAAACCCAAAAAGCCGAAGTTGTGGAAGTTGGCGAAAGCGAAGATATTAAAGTTAAAAAAGGCGACATAGTTATATACGATAAATATGCGGGCATTCAAATTAAAGAGGGCGATACCGAATATTTAATCGTCAAAAACGAAGAGATAGTCGCTCTTATAAAAAAATAATTTTTATAAAAACTTTTTGTAGAAATTTAATTTTAAGAACATTCATGTTTTGTTAACTGAATGTTCTTTTTTAAATTATTTTTAAGAATAGACTAAATGAAGAAATATCTATTATTAATAACGATAATGCAAATTTTTGTATCTTTTTTATACGCTCAAGAATCTTCGAATAAATCTTCCGAATATATTTTTACTTACAATAAAGAAAATAATTTTAATATTGCCGATACTAACGCTATAAACGAAATTTCTATTATGGTGGAAAGAAGAGGATTTCCTTTGGTTAATAGGCTTGTTAGATTTACTTCTTTAAATCCAGATATTTTTCAATTTGAAACCGAAGATAATAATATAAACGAATTTGACGAGGAAGAAGAAAATAAAAATTATACAAATGTTTTTATTATTCCTACTGACGAAGACGGAATAGCTACGGCAAGACTTGATTTATTTAAATCTGGGAACGGAATCGTTCTTATGCATATATTGTATGTAAGTTCTACGGGAAATACGAATATATCTTACGAAGAATTTGCGTATATAAATATTAAAGATAATACTTTCCAATCGACGATTTTAAATTTGGAAGACGAGAGTTTAAATCCGAAGTCTTCAATTATAATAGTCGCCGCTCTTTTTCCCGCATTATTTTTAATTTCAATAGCGTTAATATTTATAAGTTATTTTAGGCGGATATATTTTGAATACAGAAATATAAAATCAAAAATAGTGATATATACTTTTTTTGGCTTCAGTTCTATAAAAAAGAAATTTATTCCTATGCTTCTATTGATATTTTTTGAACTCCTAATAATCGGTTTCGTAATAACTATGAATAATTATATATTTTCGATTATATTATTGGTTTTATTCATCGCGGGATTTACGGCTAAAAGAGAGAAAATGTATTCGATAGGATTTTTTATTTTGGCATGCATTTTTATTATTTATCTATATTTAAATGCTTTTATAAATTATTTGGGCGTAGAATTTATTTCGCAAGATAATATTATGAGGAATCCCGTTTTGGTTTTAATATCATTCTTTATAATCACATCTCTGGTAGGAGGAATATATATTCCCGTTTCAATACTCGCTTTATATAAAGTGGCGTTTGCTTTAAGCGATTTTACTTTTATTTTGGCGTTAGTCGGAATATTTTTATCTTCTGTGTTTTATATAGTAAAAGTCAAAAAAAATATTCCGTTTTTATACGAACTCGATTTAATAAAGATAAGAGATTAATTGGTAAAATAATTATGAATAATAAATACGATGTTATAGTAGTAGGCGGCGGACATGCGGGAATAGAAGCGTCTCTATCTTCCGCAAGATTGGGAGCTAAAACTTTATTAATATCAATTAATCTTGATACAATCGGGCAAATGTCATGCAATCCCTCAATCGGCGGAGTGGCAAAAGGAACTATTGCAAAAGAAATTGACGCTTTGGGCGGCGAGATGGGAATTTTAGCCGATAAAACTATGATGCAATTTAGGATGCTTAACAGAAGCAAAGGGCGAGCGGTTTGGGCGCCGAGAGCTCAATCGGATAAATACGCTTATAGAGACGAAGCTACAAAAAGTTTATATTCTCAAAATAATTTAACTTTGCATCAGGATATCGTTAATTCTTTAATAGTTGAAAATAATATTATAAAAGGATTGAAAACCGAAAGAGGAATAGAATATTTAAGCGATGCGATTATATTAACTACGGGAACATTCTTAAACGGACTTATTCATATAGGCGAATATCAAAAACCAGCGGGCAGAATTGGGGAACTTCCTTCAATCGGTTTGTCGGATAATTTAAGAGATTTAGGTTTTGAAGTTGGCAGATTAAAAACGGGAACTCCAGCGAGAGTGGATTTTGATTCTATAGATTTGGATATTTTAGAGATTCAATTTGGAGATAATGAAATTGTTCCTTTTTCTTTCTTAAACGATAATATTGAAATTAATCAAACTCCCTGTTATATAACTTATACGAATAAAAATATACATAAACTTATTACGGATAATATTCATTTGTCGCCAATGTATAGCGGAGTAATTAAAGGAATTGGTCCTAGATACTGCCCAAGCATTGAAGATAAAGTTGTGAGATTTGCAGATAAAGAAAGGCATCAATTATTTTTAGAGAGAGAAAGCCATAGAACTAAAGAAGTTTATATTAACGGTTTTTCTTCAAGTTTGCCCGAAGAAGTTCAAATTAAAATGATAAGAAGTTTAAAAGGTCTTGAAAATGTAAGAATATTAAAGCCAGCTTATGCGATTGAATACGATTATATTAATCCGATTGAATTAAAACCAACTTTAGAAACTAAAAAAATAGAAGGATTATTTTTAGCGGGACAGATAAACGGAACGAGCGGATACGAAGAGGCGGCTTGTCAAGGTTTGATTGCAGGAATAAACGCGTCTTTGAAAATTCAAAAACGAGAGCCTTTTATATTAAAGAGAAGCGATGGATATATAGGAGTTTTGATAGACGATTTAACGACAAGAGGAACAAAAGAACCTCATAGAATGTTTACATCTCAAGCGGAACATAGAATGCTTTTAAGACAAGATAACGCGGACGAAAGACTTACAGAACTATCTTATAATATAGGTTTGGCAAGCAAAGAAAGATTGGAAAAAGTAAAAGACAAGAAAAAGAAAACTCAAATATTAGTCGACTTTCTAAATAAAAGAACACTCACACAAAAAGAAACTGAAGAATTAGGATTTATTAAAGAAGCTAAAGAATTTAGAACAATGACATTGGCGTCAATAATAAAGCGTCCCGAATGCAATATAAAAACGGTTTTAAAATTTATCGATAAAGATTATAATAAAAATGTTTTGGAAAATGCGGAAACTTCTATAAAATACGAAGGCTATATTTCAAGATATTTAAATGAAATTAAAGATATAGAAAAATACGAGAATATGATTATCCCTAAAGATTTTGATTATTCAACTTTACAAAGCGTGAAGATAGACCAAATAAATAAATTAAAACAATTTAAACCTTA
>CAKVCG010000018.1 GCA_934725525.1 uncultured Brachyspira sp.
ATTAAGGAAGAAGATTTTTCTATAGCATGATTTTTGCTCTTGAAAAACTCTTTAAATTTTTCCCTTAATTCTAAATGGTTCATAACAACTCCGTATTTTGAAAAATTTAAATAACTTTAATCGATTAATGATATAATTAAATATCATATTTTGCAAGCTAAATTTAGAAATATATAATATTAAAAATTATTTAATTAAACTATTTTATTTTATTATAATTTTCTTAATTAATTTGCAGTAAAATAAAAGGGCTTAACTAATAAAGTTAAACCCTTTTTTTGTATCTATGAAAGCTCAAAAATTATTTTTTATTTTATTGTTTATATGGTTGATAACGCGTATTTATCTTCGTTATATTTAACCGCATTATTTCCTTCAATCTCTTTAATTATTGAATCGGCTTTTTCCTTAAGTTTACTTTTAGATGTGTATTTTTCAGTCAATTCTATCACATATAAAGTATTTTCGTCTTTAAGGTAATATAATTGATATTCGCTGTCGTTATCGTCAAGCTCCATATTTTTAACAACGCAAGCGTTTCTATCTCTGTCTGCATCGTTATTTTGACTCGTTACCAACTCGATACCTTCGACTATTTCCACAGTAGAATATTCGCTTTCGTCTGGTTCGCCCGTTTCCAATTCTCTTTCTTCAACTTTGGAATCTTCATTAAAGTAAAGAAAAGTAGATTCGGTTTCAACTTTTCCGTCATCTTGTTCTTCTTCGGTTTGAAACCAAACGGTGCTATACAATCTCGTTAACACGGAATATACCCTTTCATTTTCGGCTTTACTCTCGTTTGTAGCGGTATCTGCCGCAGGCGTGATAGTCGTAATCGCATTCGTATCTCCCGAAGTAGAAGTAGTAGTTTTGTCTGGCTGTGCAGCTATACTAAATAAAGCCGTTTTACTCGCGTTCAAACTTAAAGAGCCTTCTTTTACGCTTTTCTTTACGCTTGGCGTATTTTTTGTAAGCGGTTTTCCCGATGGAGCCGTATTTTTATTACAGGCAAGAGCTAACATACATACTGCTATTATGATTACTATTCTTTTTATCATAATATCCTCCTCTGATGAATTTAATATATTAATTAGACGAATTAAACTAAAAAAAGTTCCCGTAATTAAAAAAATTTTTATTAATTTTACGGACTTATTTTTTAATATACTTTCCAAGCAGATTTTTTATATCTTCATATCTGAAACCTTTTCGCATTAAAGTTCTAATAATATATTCTTCTTTATTTTCTTTGCCTTCGTAAACTTTATAATATTTTCTCATCGCATTTTTTAGCGCTTTGCTTTCGGTTTTATAACTTATAGAATCAGCCGCTCTTTCTATCAATGAATTCTTTATTTTTGATTTTTTTAGATAATCGATTATAAATCTTTTGCTTTTTCCTTTCAATTTTAAAGAATTTACGGCAATTTTTACAAATCTTTTATCGTCAATCAAATCGTAATCTTTGCAATATTTAATAGCGTAATTTATGAATCTTTTTTTATGTCCTTTTTGAGATAATTTTTCTTTAAGAATATTTTCGCTTACAAAACCTCTCTTTAGAATATTAACCGCCGACTTTTTTACGGAAGATTCGAATGCTCTCGCTCTTATATGAGGAATTTCTTCGTATTCGATTTCCATTCCTTCGTATATGTCTAGTTCGTAGGTTCCGTTTTTTGGAATCGTAAAAACATCTCCACCAGAAACTTTAATATATATTTTATTGCCTTTGAGTTTCATTTTTAGAATTATCATAAAATCAATATATATTAAATTTTTGTATTTTCAAGTATTTTAATAAATAACAAATTTATACCAATATAAAATTGACAATCGTTTTATTTTGTATTATACTATATATAAAATAAATAAAAAATTATTAGGAAGTTAAGATATGAAACCTGTAATAGGAATAAGCGGTAGTATATTAAGCCATGAGAATGAAGGCATATTTTCAGGCTATGAGAGAGCTTATGTAAACGACGATTATGTGCTATCAGTATCAAAAGCCGGCGGTATCCCATATATTGTTCCTATCGTAGATGATTACGAAGATATAAAGGAACAAGTAGCCCATTTAGACGGCATAATATTATCGGGTGGTTATGATGTGGACCCTATTTACTGGGACGAAGAAATCCATACCAAATTAGGTAGAATATTTCCAAGAAGAGATAAACATGAATTGAAATTAGTAGAATTAGCTTTAGAAATGAATAAACCAATACTCGGTATCTGTAGAGGCACTCAAATCATAAATGTCGCCTTCGGAGGTTCTTTATATCAAGATTTATCCTTCATAGAAAATTGCTATATAAAACATTCGCAAAACGCAAAACCTTATGAGGCTACCCATGATTTTATAACCACAGAAGGAAGCATTATCAGAGAGGTAGTCGGGGATAAAGTAAGAGTTAATTCCTTTCACCACATGGCTATTAAAGATTTGGGCAAGGATTTAATAGCTACGGGATATTCTACCGATAACGTAATAGAAAGTATAGAATACATGGAAAACGGCAATTTTATCCTTGGCGTTCAATTTCACCCCGAGATGATGCATGCTCATTATTCTTTCGCTTTAGATATTTTCAAAAAATTAGTATCATTTGCTAATAAATAATAAATTAAGGAGTCCTTATGGCTAAGAACAAATTTGGATTATTTAGTATCATATTACTTGGTATCAATGCAATAATAGGAACGGGTATCTTCTTATTACCTAATCGGGCGTATGCCGAAGTAGGTGTTAATAGTATCTTTGTAATAATATTTGACGCCCTTTTAGTTATCAGTATAGCTTTATGCTTCGCTGAGATGGGCGGGATGTATAAAAATAACGGCGGACCTTATATTTATGCAAAAGAGGCTTTTGGCGGTTTTGTAGGATTTGAAGTTGGCATAATGAAATGGGCTATAGCTATTATAGCTTGGGCAGCTATGGCAATGGGATTCCCTACCGCATTAGGCGCTGTGTGGGCTCCAGCTCAGAATCCCATCGTCCAGAAAGTTATCGCCGTGTCAATAATTATCTTGCTGGGTATTATGAACATAATGGGCGTAAAAGTATCTAAAATAATGAACAATATTGTCACCACTGGTAAGTTATTACCTCTAATATTGTTTGTTACGGTAGGTATCTTTTTTATTAAAGGGCATAATTTTACTAATCCCGTAGCCGAATCCGGCGAGGTTGTATTGAAAGGAACATTCGGGTCTGCAGCCTTGCTTATATTCTATGCTTTCACAGGTTTTGAATCTATCGGAGTTGCGGCTGGAGATATGGATAACGCTAAAAAGAATGTGCCTCTGGCTATATGTATAGTCTTAGTTTTAGTGGCAATAATTTATACTTTAATACAAGTAAATAGTATCGGAATATTGGGACCGGAGTTAGCGGCAACAGAGACGCCTGTGGCTACCGCATCCGAAGCTTTTTTGGGTAAATGGGGTGGGGCTTTAGTAACGGCTGGAACTTTAATCTCAATAGGCGGTATCAATATAGCTTCTTCTTTCTTAACTCCAAGGTCTGGGGTGGCTATGTCGGATGAGAATCAGTTGCCAAGTATAATATCAAAAAGAAATTCTAAAGATGTTCCTTATGTGGCGGTTATCATATCTTGCGTATTAACGGCATTGATAACCCTAACAGGTTCTTTCACTACCTTGGCCGCTATTAGCGTAGTATCTCGTTTTGCTCAATACATACCTACTTGTTTAGCTGTTCCAGTAATGAGAAAAAAGGCGCCGGACATGGAGAGGGGATTTACAATTCCGTTCGGACCGGTTATTCCAGTAGTAGCAATAGCGGTTAGTATTTGGTTATTAACTAATTCCGATTTGAAGAGAATAATCTTTGGGCTTGGCGGATTGGTTATAGGCGCCGTAATTTATGGGATAATGAAATTATCGAATAAGAAATAATATAAAAAATCATTTAAGAGATTCTAATGTCAACTTTAAAAATAAGTATATCTGGTATAAGAGGAATAATAGGAGACGGACTTGACATAAGAACGGTTGTCGATTATACGGCGGCTTTTTCATGTCTTTTTCCAAAGAAAGCTAAAGTAGTAGTTTCAAGAGACACGAGATTAACGGGAGATACGATAGCAAATTCGGTAATATCGACTCTAATGGCTTCGGGAATAAATGTTATAGACATAGGAATAACGCCCACTCCAACGGCTTTGTATATGGTTGAAAAATTGAAAGCGCATGGCGGAATAATGGTTTCGGCGAGTCATAATCCAATAGAATGGAACGCTTTAAAATTAATAGGAAAAGGCGGAAAATTTTTGGATGAAAAATCGGTTCAAGAATTAAATAAACTTTACGAAAAAAAATCCTCAAGATTCGTCAGAGCTTTGGAAACGGGAACTTATCAGAAAATCGATGACGCGATAGAACAGCATATAAAAAGAATAATCAGATTTATCGATATCGACAAAATTAAAAAATGTAATTTCAAAGTGGCATGCGATTATGTCAACGGAACGGGTTTATTTGCCACTCCGAAATTATTAAAGACTTTGGGGGTAAAAGAAATTTCAATTAATAAAGAACATACGGGAAAATTTTCGCATGTAGCAGAACCTTCCGCAAGCAGCATGAAAAGTCTTTCAGAGTTGGCAAAAAAAAATAAAGTCGATATAGGTTTTACTCAAGACCCAGACGCTGACAGACTCGCGATAGTTTTAAATGACGGAACGATTATAAGCGAAGAATATACTTTGGCTTTATGCGCGAAATATTTATGGAATGTCGGAAAAGGAAACGCGGCGGTTAATTTATCCACTTCAAGAATGATTGAAGATTTGGCAAAAGAAAAAGGCTATTCTGTCGACAGGACAAAAATTGGCGAAATAAATGTTTCTTCTCATGTCGTTAAGAATCGTTTATATTTTGGAGGCGAAGGAAACGGAGGAATAATTGTCCCGGCGGTTAGCCCGGGAAGAGATTCTCTTTTGGGAATAGCTTTGATATTGGAACTTATGGCTAAAGAAAATAAAACTATTAAAAAAATCGTGGAAGAAATTCCAAAATACGAAATAGTAAAAGAAAAATTGGAAGTCGCTAAAATAGACGAAAATTCATTTTTAAAAAATATAAAATCAAAATTTCCAAAATCGAAAATAACCACAATTGACGGAATAAAAGTCGATTTAGATAACGGATGGCTTCATGTAAGGAGTTCGAATACCGAGCCGATAGTCAGAATAATAGCGGAAGCGAAAACAAAAAAAGAAGCTAAAGAATTGACAAAAATGGCTATAAATATTATAAAAATTAAAAAATAAGGGATTTTTAATATTTGAATTTGCAATTTTATCTTTATTCTTATATAATGACATACGATATTGCTGGTGTAGCTCAATTGGTAGAGCAGCTGATTTGTAATCAGCCGGTTGCGGGTTCGAGTCCCATCACCAGCTCATTAAATCGATTTTATAATCTTTTATTAATTATTATATAACCATTAATTGGGATTATTTATTATGAGTTCTGTAAAACTAAAAAATCTTATAAATAAAAACAAATTTTTTGTCATAGCCGAAGCGGGATGCAATCATGAAGGCGATTTTGAAACTGCTTTAAAAATGGTCGGAGAAGCTGCTAAATCTGGCGCTCATGCTATTAAATTCCAAAGTTTTACGGTGAATAATTTATTTGCGGTAAAAGAATATACAAAAAAATTAAAATTACCCAAAAACGCTCTCGATGGAATAAATAATATAATTTTAAAAACAGAATGGTATAAACCTTTAATGGCGGAAGCGAAAAAGAATAAGATTATTTTTATAAGCACGCCTTTTTCGATAGAATCGGTTTTGGAGATGGAAGAAAATAATATTGGAATATATAAAATTGCCTCCTGCGATATTGACAATATTCCTCTATTAAACGCGATTGCTAAAACTAAAAAACCCGTGATAATGTCAACAGGACTCGCATTGAATAAAGATATAAACGAAGCTTTGAAAATATTAAAAAATAACGAAGTCGCATTGCTTCATTGTTCGGTTGAATATCCGACTCCTCTAAAAAACGCTCGGTTAAATAGAATATCGGTTATGAATAAATTATTTAAAAAAAATATAATAGGCTATTCGGACCATACGATAGGAATAGAAGCTCCGATAATAGCCTTTACTTTGGGAGCGAGAATAATAGAAAAACATTTTACGATAACTCCCGAAAAAAAATCTGGCGACCATATAATAAGTTTGAATACAAAATCAATGAGCGATTTAATTGCCGCGCTTAACAATGTTTTAATTATGCTTGGCGGAGAAAAGGCTTTAAGCAGAGAGAAGACTTTAAGCCAGCAGGAAAAAAAAGAGCTCATATTTGCAAAAAGAGGAATATATTTAAATCATAGCATGCTTAAAAACGAAATCGTAAAAGAAAAAGATTTGATAGCTTTGCGTCCTTGCGTTGGAATACCAGCGAAAAATTATAATAAAATAATCGGTAAAAAATTGAGGGTAGATAAAAAATCATTTACGGCTTTAAGTTTTGAAGAATTTACAAAATAGTAAAAAATAATTTTTAAAAATATTTTTAATCGTAATTACGATGTCGAAGTCCGAAGTAATCCAAATATAAAAATGGTGCTTTTATTAATAACAATGTGGCTGTAGCCAATTGTGTTAACAATTCATATAAAATCACCCAAGGGGTTAAAACCCCTTGTTATCTGTGTGGATTGCTTCGACATTTTCAATGTCTCGCAATGACGATTAAATAAAAAAGACATCGCAATAAATACGATGCCTTTTTATATACTTTATGATATTTTTATTTTATCAAAAATCCCATTTAGCATTACTGGGTAAAGTTAATTTAATAGTTAATCCCGTAGTCGTTAAATGCGCAACCTCTCTTGACAAGACATTACCGCTTTTCAATGTTTTAAATTTCAAAGTGAAAGTGCAACCTTTACCGCTAACTGACGGCGTAGCAGAAGATTCTACTCCCAGAAAAGTTAAAAAATATTTTCCAAATTCTGAATTATCATTTATCGCGTTTACTAATGTTTCCGCCGCTTTACTTTTAGAAATACTTACGCTTGAGGAACTTGTTGTAGTCGTTCCAGTTGAAGAAAAATTAAGGCTTGAAGAAGAAAAACTTTTATCTGCAAAACTAAATTTAACCGTATTATCAAATGATGAAGTATCTGCAATGATTATTTCGCCAGCGCTTGGCGTGTCGCTTATTAACGCCGAGCTTTTTTGTTTTACGGTTTTCATTATAGTTTCTATTTCCGTTTTAGTTACAACTTTAGCTTTGATTAAATTAATATTAACATCTACATTTTTCGATTCTGAAGAAGTCGCTATTTTAAATGTTATTCTATATGCATATTTTTGCGTTTCGATAAATTTATCTTTTGCCGCTTGGAATTTACTTAAACCCGAACTTGATAATCTCAAATCTTTACTTGATTGATTATAGCTAAAATCGGATGTTCCTAAAGCCAATGGCAAGCTAGCGCTCATCTGTGCTACGCTTTCGATTGAAATGGTATAATCCGAAGCTCCAGTCACTGTGAAGCCTACAGTTCCTGCAGAATAAACTTTTGAGGAAGAAGTTTCACTAATAAGCGTTATGTCTTTAGAGTTGTTCAAAGCTTCGCTTACGGCAAAATAATTAAAGTTATTTCCTGTATTGCCGTTATTTCCCGTGTCGCCTCCAGTCGTTCCTTCATTACTACAACTAATTGAAAATAGTAAAGTTAGTAATGATAATAATGAGATAAGAAATGTTTTGAAGTGGCTATTAATTAAAGTATAATTATAGCCGTTGAGTTGAGTTGAGTTGAGTTGAGTTGAGTTGAGTTGAGTTGAGTTCATGATGTATATCCTCCGTTAAATTAGTTTATTCCGAAATTTTTTCTTTCGGTTATTTATTTTATTTATAAATTATACAATCTAAAAAAATTTGTCAACCATTTATTTTTTAAATATTGATTAATTTATTTTAATAACATTCTACAATATTTAAAAATTTTTGTCAACGCTTAAAATAAAAAAAATTTTCCTTGAAAGCGGACTTAAGCTAAAAAAATTTTATTATCAAAAATTATAAGTTTGACAAATATAATCATTTTAGTATAATTTTAAAATAAAAAACAAAAAGCGAGAGGCAAAATGAGAATAGGACATGGTTATGATTCTCATATATTTGAAAAAAACAGAAAATTAATTTTGGCGGGAATAGAAATTAAAAGCGAAGTCGGATTAAAAGGACATTCTGACGCCGACGCGGTAATTCATGCATTGATAGATTCGATATTCGGCGCTTTATCTTTGGGCGATATAGGAAGCCATTTTCCCGATAACGATAACAAATACAAAAATATTTCCTCTATAGAATTGCTTAAGGAAACTATAAAAATTATGGAAGAAAAAAATTATACGATTTCAAATGCGGATATTACTATTATACTTGAAAAACCGAAATTAAGAGATTATATCGATTCTATGCGCGAAAGTTTGGCAAAAATATTGAAAACAGATATAAAAAATATTTCTATAAAAGCGAAGACAAACGAAAAAATGGACGCGGTTGGAAGAGGAGAAGGAATAGCCGTTCATTGCGTATCGTTATTAAAAAATATTAACTAATAAAAATTAAAAATATAAAGGTAAAATTATGGGCGAGAAAATTACCACAAAATATTTACTCGATTTGGTTTCAAGAAGTTTTGCTTTGGCGATTCCTCTTCTTGATAAAAATAAAAAAATAAAAGTCGAAGTTCAATATTTGCTTGCAAGAATAATTGATACTATCGAAGATTCTATGCATGAAATTAAAGATAAAGAAACTTTGATAACAGGATTTATAAATATATTAAAAACTGCAAATATAGAAAATATAGAGAATTTTAAAAAAGTAGTAATAAGCAAAACTATAAACGAAAACGATAAAATTCTTATAGAAAATATCGATATTGTTCTTAAATCTTTTTGTAATTTCCCTGTTGAAATAAAAAATATGTCGATTTCATACTTAAAAGAGATGGGTTACGGTATGATATATTATCAGGACCATATAATAACCAGCTTCGATGATTTAAACGATTACTGCTATTATGTCGCTGGAACGGTCGGGCTTTATTTAACCGAATTAGCAAGATTATCGGACGGACTAAATTTAGATAAAGAAAAGGCAAAAAAGCTCGGAATCTTCTTACAAAAGATTAATATAATAAAAGACGCTAAAATTGATTACAAAGAAAAAAGAATATTCTGGCCCTCCTCTCTTTTCGATAATGAAAATCCTGCCCCCTACTTCGAAGATATTGCATATATGGATAAGTCGCTTGAAATTTTAAATAAAATGATAGAAAGCGCGACAAATGAATTTAAACCTTCGATAGAATATATTATGAGTATAGAAAAAAAAGCTCAAGGTTATAGACGATTCTGTTTAGTTTCGGTATTGATGGGGTATGAAACCTTAAAGCTACTAAAAAATAATTACGACTTATTTAAAGGCAAAGTTTTGAAAATGCCTAAAAAAACCGCTTTGGATATAGTTTCAAAAGTTAAATCGGATTTTTATACCAATAAAAAACTTGAAGATATTTTAATAAAAAATTAATTATTGCTATGCAAATAAATTAACTTTGCGCCGCTTCCTCCGAGTCTTGCGGGGGCTTCTGTGGAATATTTTATATAATATTTGCCTTCGGTAGCTATATAATATTCCACTAAATCTTTTAAAACTGATATTTTATTTTCGCTTCTGAATCCTTTGCCATGTATTATTAAAACTACTCTTAATTTATTTTTTTTAGACTCAAAAATAAATTTCTTTACGCTATGCAATGCTCTTTCGCGCGTAAGCCCATGCAAATCTAAAATTTCTTGCGGTTTTGCATTTTTTATATTTGGCTTAAATTTGGAATAAGCTTTTTTACTTACATTATTCAAATTTTTTATATGGTTTCTGCAATCAAGTTTTTCAATAGCTTTCAAAAAAATTTCTTTATCTTCTTCGCTATAACCATTATCAGTGTCACAATTTATTAATATATTATTATTTTTATTATGATTAATATTTTTTTTATTTTTTAAACTCTCTTTTAGGTCTTCAGGAAAATATCCATGCTCCAAATAAAACTCGAATAATTCTCTATCTTTAGAATTATTATAAGAATCTTTGGACATATTAAATCCTTGCTTACGAATTTAATAATTTAAGAAATTCAAAATTATCTTTAGTTGAATTCATTTTATCAATAATTTTCTCTATAATAGCATATTCGTCCACATTAACGTTTTGGCTTTGAGCATTTCTTATTAATCGCATCTTAGCAAGTTCCTCCTCGCTTAAAAGCAAATCGTCTCTTCTTGTGGAAGAAGAATCTATATCTATAGCAGGAAATAACCTTCTGTTTGCAAATTTTCTATCCAAATGAAGTTCCATATTTCCCGTTCCTTTGAACTCTTCGTAAATATAATCATCCATTCTACTTCCCGTATCCACTAAAGCGGAAGCGATTATGGTAAGAGAACCACCTTCTTCAATATTTCGAGCCGCTCCGAAAAATCTTTTAGGTTTATGCAAGGCGTTTGAATCTACTCCCCCAGTCAATATCTTACCGCTTGCTGGAACAACTAAGTTATAAGCTCTCGAAAGTCTTGTTATAGAATCAAGTATAATAACCACATCATGCTTATTTTCAACCAATCTTTTAGCCTTCTCCAAAACCATTTCGGAAACCTGACAATGTTTATCCGGAGTTTCGTCAAAAGTTGACGCTATAACCTCTGCAGCGGGAACATTTCTTTTCATGTCGGTCACTTCTTCCGGCCTCTCGTCTATAAGCAGTATAAAGAGTTTTATATCGGGATAATTTCTACAAATGGCATTTGCAATTTCCTGAAGCATCATAGTTTTACCCGCTTTAGGAGGAGCTACTATTAATCCCCTCTGCCCTTTACCTATAGGAGAAACTAAATTTATTATACGAGTTGAAATTTTATTTGGCGCAAATTCTAAATTTATACGTTCATTTGGGAATATCGGCGTAAGTTTATCAAATATTGGTCTTTTATATAAACTTTCCGGCTTATCTCCATTAACCCTCTCTATTCTAAGAAGTCCAAAAAATTTTTCAGGGCTATTATCTTTAGGTGGCCGAACCTCTCCTCCCACCATATCTCCCGTTCTAAGTCCAAAAAGCCTTATTTGAGTGGGCGCTATATATATATCATCATGCCCCGATAAATAATTAGTATTCTTAGACCTTAAAAAACCGAAACCGTCTTGCAAAACTTCCAAAGTTCCATCCGCTTCTATTTTTCCCCCAGATGTAAGATGCGCCCTCAATATTAAATGCATTAATTCTTGACGTCTAACATTAGTGTCTTTTTTAATTCCATAACCACCAGCAAATTCTAATAACTCTTCAAAAGTTAGAGCGCTTAACTTATTTATGTATATAATATCCTGATGTCTTTCAATAGTTTCGAACTTATCGTATTCTATACTATTATCTTCTTCATTATTACCATTTGAAATATCTTCAGTGCCAGACAAAGTAGCTTTTTTTACAACTTTTTTTCTAACGCTTCTGACTTTAACTGGTTCCGAAACCAATTCCGTTTCTAAATTTTCTTTACTTTTATTTGCCAAAGCCATAAATACCCCTTTGTAAATAATATATGCAAATGCATATAAACTATTTATAATTATTTGACCATTTTTATTAGTTTTTTATTTATTTTAATTCTGTTTAGTGGACGAACTATCGCAAAGCATAACTACGCACATATCGGCGTTGTCTCCGAATCTTTTATACGACAAAATTTTCCTCACAAAACCGCCGTTTCTATCCGCATATTTCGGAGCTATATCGTTGAATAATTTTCTCAATACCGTTTCGTCTTTTACATATTTGGCAATTATTCTTCTATTATGAAGATTGTCGGTTTTAGCTCTGTAAATAATTTTATCCGCTAACCGTTTTATTGCTCTGCCTTTTTCTTTAGTCGTTTCTATTTTTTCATACTTCAAAAGAGAAGTTAACATATTTGAAAGTATAGCCTTTCTATGCGCGCTTGTTCTATTAAGTTTTTTAACGCTTACTCTATGTCTCATTTTATATCCTTGTTATTTTTATTTTCTCATTCCGAGATGAGCTCCGTATTCGGCAAGCTTTTCTTTAATCTCTTCAACAATCATCTCGTTAGCGCCTATAAGTCTCAACAAATCGCTATCCGATTTTAACGCAACTTTATCAAGAGTTTTCAAATCTGAAGACATTAAAAAATTAGCCGTTCTAACAGAAAATTCTATCTCATCAACATACTTATTTTTTAAAACATCCAATATAGAATCTTTAGGAACTTCTTCTAATTTTTCATCGTTTTCTTCAACTTCTTCAGGAAGCATAAAACAAGTCAAATTGTCTCTTAATATTTTTGCCGCCCAAGACAAAGCTTTATCGGGAGTTATATTACCTTTAGTTTCTATTTCTAAAGAAAGTTTACCATAATCTATACGTTGTCCTACTCTTATAGGGTCGACATTATACTTAACGCTTACTATAGGAGAATATATGGCATCTATTACTATAGCGTTAACATCGCTTATCAATTCTGCGGATACTTCGGCTGGCACATAACTATAGCCTCCGTCTATTTGAAATTCCATCTCAAAACTATAACCTTCCGATATCGTGGCAATATAATAATCGGGGTTATAAACTTTCACTTCCGAATCGGATTCTACTAAATCTCGAGCCGTTATGACACAGGGACCGTCTTTTTTTATATGAACGGTTTTGCTTTCTATATTATCTGGAAGAGAAACCACGACATTTTTAAGATGCATTATCATAACGATTGTGTCTTCTTTCATTCCTTCGACATTTTCAAATTCGTTACTTACATCTTTTATTTTAATAGCCGTAATAGCGTATCCCGGTATAGAAGATAATAAAACTCTTCTTAAAGCGTTACCAATCGTAACGGCGTATCCTCTTTCAAAAGGCTGAGCCACAAATTTTCCGTAAGTGGAAGTCAAATCTTTAGCCTCAAAAGTAACTTTATGAGGATGCCTAATAGATTCCAATATTTCTTTTAATGCCATTCTTATAATACCCCTTATAGCCGTTATTTAGAATAATACTCAATTATGAGTTGTTCGTTAATAGGATACTCTATATGTTCTCTTATAGGCAAAGTCACTATTTCGCCCGTTTTGCTTGATAAATCCAAATTAAGCCAAGCGGGAACATATTCGTTTTTCAAATCCTCTACTATCTCTTTAAATTGTCCTATCGCGTTTCCTCTATCGGTAATGGAAATTTTATCTCCCACTTTCACGCAATAAGACGGAATTGTCATTTTCTTGCCATTAACGGATATAAATCCATGATAGACAAACTGCCTCGCTTGAGACCTGCTTTTTGCAAGCCCCAATCTATAAACCACATTATCAAAACGCAATTCCAATAATCTAAGCAAATTTTCTCCCGAAACCCCGCTTATACGAATAGCTTCATGATAGTAATTTCTAAATTGTCTTTCCAATATTCCGTATATTCTTTTAACTTTTTGCTTTTCTCTCATCTGAACGCCGTATTCCGACAACTGTTTCATTTTTCGATTAACGGGACCTGGAACATCTCTTCTTTTTGTTATAGGACATTTAGCGCTTACGCATCTATCCCCTTTAAGCATAAGTTTCATGCGTTCTCTTCGACATAATCTGCAACTTGCATCTCTATATCTTGCCATAATTTATAAACTCCAAATTATATTCTTCTTCTCTTTTTAGGACGACATCCGTTATGAGGCATCGGAGTGACATCTTTAATAAGTTTAACTTTCAAACCAGCCGCTTCAACCGCTCTTATAGAACTTTCTCTGCCCATGCCAGGTCCTTTCACATAAACATCAACCTCGCGAACTCCCATTTCAAAAGCTTTTTTAGAAGCTTTCTCGCTTGCAATTTGAGCCGCAAACGGAGTCGCTTTTTTACTGCTTTTATAATCTCCGTCCAAACCCGCGCTCGCCCAAGATAAAGTATTTCCGTTACGGTCGGTTATCGTAACTATAGTATTGTTAAAACTCGCTTTTATATGCACTATTCCAAAAGCCTCTACCTTTTTATCTCTTTTAACTTTTTTATCTTTTACAGTTTTTTTAACTCTTTGAGTTGCCACTGACTATTCCTCCATTAGTCTTATTTCTTTATTTACTATTAATTATTTCTTACCAGGAGCTTTTTTCTTGCCCGCTATAGCTTTTCTAGCTCCTCCGCCTCTTGCATTTCTTGAATTTGTTCTAGTTCTCTGTCCTCTTACGGGAAGCCTTTTTATATGACGCATTCCTCTATAAGAGTGAATATCTTTTAATCGTTTTATATTATTAAATAATTCTGTTCTCAAATCGCCTTCGACTTTAGTAGTCGATTCTATAGCGTCTCTTAAAGCCGTAATTTGAGCGTCAGTCAAATCTTTAGCCTTAACGGAATAATCTATATTAGCCTTATCGCATATTACATGAGCTAAAGTTCTTCCTATTCCGTATATGTCGGTAAGCGCTATCTCTATTCTTTTATTATTTCTTATTTCAACACCCATTAATCGAGCCATTTATTTTCTCCTTATTCAAAACTTCCTTAAAAATTATTTTTGTTTTTGTTTATGTCTTGGATTTTTTTTACATATAACTCTAATAATGCCTTTTCTCTTAACAATTTGGCAATCATTACATCGTTTTTTAATCGAACTTTTTACTTTCATTATAATTATTCTCCGTTTATTTACTTATAACGATAAATTATTCTTCCCTTTGTTAAATCATAGGGAGACATCTCTATAGTCACCTTATCGCCTGGAAGAATACGAATAAAATTCATACGCATTTTCCCAGATATATGAGCTAAAATTCTATGCCCGTTTTCAAGTTCCACTCTAAAAGTAGCGTTAGGCAAAGGCTCTACTACAATTCCTTCAACTTCAATAGTTTCTTTTTCAGCCATATTAATTTTTACCTTCGCGCTTTAGATTTTTTTAATATTCCGTCATAATTATGCATTTGCAAATACGACTCAATTTGTTTTAATAACTCAACGGCAACGCTTACGCTAATCATAACCGAAGTTCCGCCCATTAAATAAACCAATGAATTATTACTTCCCTTAAAAGGAGCGAATATAGGAATCTTCGTCATGAGGTCGGGAAATACAGCAATCGCCGCCAAAAATATCGAACCACCTATCGTTATCCTTCCCAATACCGTTTTAAGATATTCCGCCGTTTGAGTTCCAGGTCTATAACCCGGTATAAAACCGCCCTGCTTCTTCAAATTTTCCGCTATATCGTCTGGATTAAATTGCACCGAAGTATATACATAAGCGAACATTATAACCAATAAACAATATAAAATTATATATGCCCAACTCCCATAAGAGAAAAATCTAAGCAAAGCGTCAAGCCATCTCCATTGAATTCCTCTAGTCAAACTTGCTATTTGAGCGGGAATCGCCATTAACGCCGAAGCAAATATTATAGGTATAACTCCAGATGGATTAATCTTAAAAGGTATATGAGTCGATTGAGCGCCAAAAACCTTTCTTCCAACCACTCTTTTAGCGTATTGAACGGGAATTCTTCTCTGTCCGCTTTCTTCATAAACTACGCAAAAAATAACTATGGCAAATATTATAAAGAAAAGAACTATAACCAAAGAATTCAAATATTCGCTGTCTCTCTTTTGAAACATATCGTAAACGCCAGCGGGAATACGAGCGACAATTCCAGCAAATATTATAACCGAAATTCCGTTTCCAAGCCCTCTTTCCGTAATTTGGTCGCCAAGCCACATTAAAAACATAGTTCCAGCGGTAGCGGTAGCGACAACTATAAGAACAAAACCTAATCCAGGCTTCATATATATCATAGCGCCTTCGTTTATGCTCTGAATCCAACTTGCCATAGCAGCCGATTGTATTATACAAAGAACTAAAGCTAAATATCTAACATATTGATTTATTTTCTTTCTTCCGCTTTCTCCTTCTTTTTGCATTCTCTCTAAAGCGGGAATAACGACTCCAAGAAGTTGCATAATAATCGAAGCGGATATATAAGGCATAATTCCCAAAGCTAATATTGAAAATCTAAATAAAGCTCCGCCTGAAAATAAATCCATAATAGTTAAGAGTCCACCTCCACCTTGAGCTGAAGATAGAAATTCTAAAAGCGCAGTCGGGTCTATTCCAGGAGTCGGTATATGACTTCCTATTCTATAAATCAAAATAGCCAAAACGGTATATAAAATTCTGCTTCTTAATTCCTGCACTCTAAATATATTAGTCAACGACTTCAACATTTAATTATCCTATTTTAAGATTTAATATCTTTTTTCTCTCTAATATATTTTTTTCTTTCGTTTATTATAACTTTACCGCCCGATTTTTCAATCTTTTCTATGGCTTTTTTACTCGCCATATCGACCGTTATAGTAATAGCGTTTTTAACCTCGCCCATTGAAAGAAGTTTTATATAATCTCTACTTGAAGATAAATATCCTAATTTTAATAAAGTTTCCCTCGAAATCTCGCTTCCGATAGAATCCAATTCTCCGACATTAATAATATTTACCAACTTTTTAAACGCCGCGTTATTGAAACCGCTTTTAGGAATTCTTCTATGCAAAGGCATCTGTCCGCCTTCAAAACCCGCTCTCCTACTATAGCCAGCTCGAGATTGAGCACCTTTATCCCCTCTTCCAGCGGTGCATCCCCATCCAGAACCTTGTCCGCGCCCTACTCTATGAGGTTTCTTGCTCGAACCTTTCGGAGCGTTTAAAATTTTTGTATTTTCCTGTGCCATCTATTTAAACCCTCATTTATATTCTACTTTAAGAAGATGCGAAATTTTATTTATCATTCCCTTTATTTGAGGAGTATATTCATGCTCGACTACTCTTCTTCTCTTTTTGAAACCTAAAGCAAACACCGTATCTCTTTGAGATTTTTCATAACCTATGGGAGATTTTATTAATTTTATAACTACTTTAGACATTATTCCACCTCCCCATAAATTTGTTCTATACTAACGCCTCTTTTATTAGCCATTTGTCCCACCGTTTTCAAAGATTTAAGCCCTTCAAAAGTCGCTTTAGCCAAATTCATAGCGTTATTATTTCCGAGAGATTTTGAAAGAATATTTTTTACTCCGACTAATTCCAATACCGCTCGAGCTGGACCGCCAGAAATAACGCCCGTTCCTTTAGAAGCGGGTTTCATGATTATTCTACTGCTTCTAAAAACTCCAACCGTATTATGAGGAATAGTTTCGCCTTTCAAATTAACTTCTATCATATTTTTTTTAGCCTGCTCTATAGCCTTTCTTATAGCGTCTGGAACTTCGTTTGCCTTTCCGTAGCCCAATCCGACATGTCCTTTTTTATCTCCCAAAACCATCAAAGCGGCAAATCTAAATCTTCTTCCGCCTTTCATAACTTTAGCGACTCTATTTAAAGTTATAAGACGCTCTTCATACATATTTTTTTCTTCGTTATGATGACTATTATTGCTCATTAAAGTCTTACTCCTTAAAATTTCAATCCCGATTCTCTGGCGCCTTCAGCCAAAGATTTTACTTTTCCATGATAAATATATCCGTTTCTATCGAATACGACTTCGCTTATATTTTTATCTTTCGCCCTGCTTGCTAAAGTTTTGCCTATCTCTTTTGCCACATCTATATTTTTACCGCTTTTAATATCTTTTTCTTGTGAAGAAGCGGACGCTAATGTTATACCTTTGCTATCGTCCACAATTTGAGCGGAAATATATTTAAGACTTTTATAAACCGTAAGTCTCGGACGCTTTGAAGTCCCCTCTATTTTTATACGAATGCTTCTCTTTCTTCTTTCTCTTTGAGATTTAATTTTTTCTCTTAACCCCATAATTTCCCCTTTATTTAGCGGCTTTTTTGCTTTCTTTATGTTTTACATACTCGCCTTCAAATCTAACGCCTTTTCCTTTGTAAGGTTCGACTGGTCTTTTCTTTTTAATATTCATAGCGAGTTCGCCCACTTGCTCTTTATCGTTTCCTTCTATAATAATCTTAGTGTCTTTTTCTACAGTAACTTTTATTCCTTCAGGAATTTTCATTTTAACATCGTTTGAAAAACCTAATTGTAAAGTTATAATATTTCCTTGAACATTTGAACGATAACCCGTGCCTTCCAATTGCAAAACTTTTTTATAACCCGAATTAACGCCTTCTATCATATTATAAATAAGTTTCCATACTAAACCCAATTGAGCCGAATATTTAGCCTTATTTTCTTTAATAGCTTTCTCGTCCGAACTTTCTATTTTAGGAGGTTTAACCCAAAGAACGTTGCCTTCAAGTTCAAATATTATATAATCAAAAAACTCTCTTGTCAACTCCCCTATTTTGCCCTTTACGGTTATTTTATGTCCGTCAACTTTAACTTCAACTCCCGCTGGAATCTGTATAGGTTTATTAGCCAATCTACTCATTATAATATCCTCTCATTACCATACATAGCATAAAACTTCGCCGCCGACATTTTCTTTTCTTGCCTGTTTATCCGTCATAACTCCTTTGCTTGTTGATATTACGGA
>CAKVCG010000019.1 GCA_934725525.1 uncultured Brachyspira sp.
GTATTTATTCTAGCGTCAATATCGCCAAAATCTGTCTCTATCATACAACCGCCAATATCGACATTAGGGTCTTCAAGCACGGTAACTCCTTCGATTTTATCGAGCATTTGATAGAATTCGTCTTTATGTCTCGCCGAAACTTCCAAATCATCAATATTTACTCTTATTGTGATTTTCGTTCTACCTTTGATTCTTCTTAAAGCTTCTTGAATATTTCTTATAACTATTCCCTTGTCTCTTTCGGTTAGCATTTTTACGACTCGTTTTGCAATAAGAACGGCAACCTCTATAACTTGAGCTTCGGCGGCGTCTATTATTTCGTTTCTTTTATTAATCGTTTCGCCCAAAATTTTTCTTAATTGTTCCGCCAATTTAGTCAAATCTTTATTGCTGTCGGAAAAAGATTTTTCAAAACCTTCGTCATATCCTTTCGCATAGCCTTCTTTATAAGCGGCGTCTCTAATCGATTCGGATTCGCTTTCTATTCTGGCTTTCTCGGCGTTCGCATCTTGAATTATTTTTGAAGCGTCAACTTTAGCTTGCTCTGATATTACATGCGCTTCGTTTTGTTTCGATTTAAAAATTTCAAAAGCCTGATTTTTAGCGTCTTCCATTATTCTGTCCGCTTCATCGCTCGCTTTTCTCCTCATATCTCTTAAATCTTCTTCCCATTTCGCTCTTATTCCCGCGATTTCTGCTTCGATTTCTTCTATTGAAGGACCTCTATATTCTTCCTGCGCTTCCTCGTAATCCAATTCTTCTTTAGTCACATTATGAGGAACGGCTATATTAACTTTTTGAGTAAGTTCGACTACGCTTTTAGATTTAAAAACCTTTTCTGGCATAAATAACTCCCAATAATTCTCTTTCTAATAATTAAATTCAAATCAACATAATAATCAAACGACCATTTCGTCTTCGCCCGCTCTCGCAACGACAATATCGCCCTGCTCTTCCAATTTACGAATAATATTAACGATTTTTTGTTGAGCTTCTTCGACATCTTTAAGACGAACAGGACCCATATAATCCATATCCTCTTTAAGCAACGCCGCCGCTCTTTTTGACATATTTCTATAAACCTTATCTTGAGCGTCCGAATCAACGCTTTTAAGGGCTTTTGCCAAATCGTTAGAATCGACTTCGCGCAAAACTTTTTGTATGGCTCTGTCGTCAAGCAATACGATATCTTCGAATACGAACATGCGTTTTTTGATTTCTTCGGCGAGTTCGGGGTCGTCTTCTTCCAAATTTTCGATAATACTTTTTTCTGTCGCTCTGTCTACGCTGTTAATAATTTCCACTATAGAATCGATACCGCCCGCGCTTGTAAAGTCTTCGCTTGCAAGAGTCGATAATTTTCTTTCAAGAACTCTTTCAACCTCTCTTAAAACCTCTGGAGAAGTTCTATCCATTATCGCTATACGCTTTGCCACATCGGGCTGAATTTCCGAAGGCAACGAACCTAAAATGCTTGCGGCTTTTTGAGGCTCTAAATACGCTAAAATAAGCGCTATAGTTTGAGGATGCTCGCCTTGTATAAAGTTAAGCAAATGCGCTGGGTCCGTTCTTCTTATAAAATCGAAAGGTCTAACCTGTAACGAAGAAGTCAATCTGTTTATAATATCTCCCGCTTTCTGACTCCCAACCGAACGCTCCAATAAATCTCTCGCGTAATCTATACCGCCTTGAGTTATAAAATCTTGCGCTATCATCATCTCTTGGAATTCTCTAAAAACGGCGTCCTTATCTGCGGATTCTATATTTTCGAGTCGCGCTATGTCGAAAGTAATTTGCTCGATTTCCTCTTCCCTCAAATGTTTAAATATTTCGCTCGAAGTTTCCATTCCGAGAGAGACAAGGAATATCGCGACTTTTTGCCGTCCGCTTAAAACTTTTTGTTTCTTATCGTTTTCTTTATTAGCCGTAGCCATAATATTTCTCCTATTTTATAACTCTTTTTAATTTATTTTATAACTTTTATAATTATTTTCTATATTATTTTTCTTTTATTTATCGTCCGCCATCCAAGTTCTTAATAATTTAGCCACATCGTCAGGTCTTTCATGACTTACTCTTATAACTTCTTCCATAAGTTTTTTACGAGCGGCGTCTTCCAAATTAATTTCCGTCATAGGCTCTTCGTTTACATTCATCATAGCCTGTCTTCGCATTTCCATCTGTCTTCGTTCGAGTTCTTCTTCTCTGAGTCTGCGTCTTCGGGCAAGCTCTTTCTGAATAGCTCTAACTATCAATACCAATATAAACAAGGCGAGCAATGAAATCATGGCTATAACCAAAGCCTTTCTTATAAAGCTGTTTCTCATGAGTCTCGCGTCTTCGCTTTCAAATCTGTCCCAATGGTCGAATTGAATATGAGTCACGCTAACTTGGTCGCCTCTTCTCAAATCGTAACCTATTGCCGCTTGAACCAAAGAAGTTACATTTCTTATCTCTTCGGCGGATACTGGATGATATTCTCTCACATAACTCGTTCCGTTTGTTATAACTGGTTGTCCGTTTGCATCGTAAACTCTCGTCCATCTTCCGTCAAGCGCTACAGCTGCGGATATTTTTCCTATTTGATAGCTTCCTTTTTTTATCGCTTCGTATCTTTTGCTTAATTCGTAATTATCTTGACTATCCGTTTTAGTATAAGTTTGCCATCTATCCGTTTTATCTGCGTAGCCCGGAGGAACATTCTCTTCAGCTCCAGCCGCTCCTTGAGGAATAAATTGCTGTCCTCTCCAATCTTCAGTCACCGTTCTGCTTGAAACTTGAACTTTATTCGTAATCTGGCTGTCGTCATAAGGAGTGGAAGGGTCGTCTTCTTTCAAAGTTATAGGAAGAACCAAATTATTTGTAACCGTCACTTCGTCCCATATCAATTCCAAAGCAATAGTAGTTTCCACTCTATTCGTATAAATTCTGCCTAATGTTTGTCTTATTTTATTTTCTATTTTCTTTCTTTCTCTATCGACTATTTTCAATTCTTCTTGCGCTACTTTCAATTTCAAATTTGCGGCTTCGTCCGTAAAATCGGTTAATACCAATCCAACGCTGTCGGTAATCGTTACAAATTCTGGTTGCAATTTATCGACTCCCATAGCTATTAATTGCTGAAGTCCTCTAACCGTTTTTGGGTCTCTTAAAACTTCTTCTTTGAAAGGCTCGGCTCTAATAACTACGGAAGCTGTAACGGGAGCGTCAACATCCGTCAAATATTCTTTTTTAGGAAAAGCCAAATCAACCGTAGCCTCTTGAACAAAATCCAATTTCATTAATAATTGAGTTATCGCTTTAGTCAAAGACCTTCTTTTGTTTATATCCAATTCGACATCGGTAATTCCTATTCGAGGCGAATCGAATAACTCCCATCCGTCCAAAGAAGCGGGCATTTTTCCTTCTTTAACCAATTCCAATTCCGCTTTCGCTTTATCCGACTGATTATTAAGAGTTATGAATCCGTTTCTATAATTATATTTAATATTGCTTGCATCCAAAACGGATATAACATTTCTCGCATCTTCCTGACTCAAAGCGTTCGGAAATAATAAAGTTCCCGTTCTTCTCGAGCTTAAAATCACAGTCGCCACAATCGCGCCGAGAGCGACAACCAAAATGCCTATCACTATAGCTTTTTGAACTTTAGTGGTTTTGGAAAAAATATTTTTAACTTGACTTATCAATTTATTTATAAAGTCCCGCATAGGAATACCTGCCTAAATAAAAGTTATCTTTAAAATATATCGGATATAATTATGTTTACTTTATAAAAAAATTATGTTTATTTATTAGTTAACATAATTATTATAGCATAATAATACATATAATCATTTTTGTCAATAAGTAAACATAATATTTTTATAATTTATTCAGATTTTCAATATTTAGGTATTAAATATAAATTTAAAGATTATCTATAAAATCCAAAACCAAATCTAAAGCGAAAATAACGCTTTCCTCCCTTATTTTATCTCTATCGCCCGAAAAAATATTTTTATAAGGTTTAGTATAATTTTCCGCGGATAAACAAATCCAAACCAAACCTACGGGCTTATCCTCGCTTCCGCCATCAGGTCCCGCTATCCCGCTAATCGCTATCGAAATATCGGCTTCCATTATTTGCCTGCTATTTTCAGCCATTTCGATTACGCATTCTTTACTTACCGCTCCATAATTCGATAAAGTTTCTTTTTTTACATTTATAATTTTATTTTTAATCTCGTTGGAATAAGTCACAAAAGAGCCTTCAAAACATCCCGAAGAACCGCTAATTGAAGTTATCGAAGCGGCAAAAAGTCCTCCCGTGCAGGATTCTGCGGAAGTGATTTTTAATTTTTTTTCAATAAGTTTATCAACCAATTCTTTTGATTTAATTTTTATTTTATTCATAGCAATTCCAAATATAAAAATTATAAAATATACGAATTTAAAAAACAATATCAATACAAATCGTAAAAAATATAATTAATAGCGAATAAGAATTTTGACAAAAATTTTATATTTTGTATAATATAATTATTATGTTTACTTATTTTGTAATTAAAAGAATATTAAAAGGTATTATAATGTTTATAATACTTATGTTTATGTCTTCGGCAATATTTAATACCGTAAGCGAAAAAACTTTAAAAGCGCAGATAGAAGAAAATATTAACGCGGAAGTTAGAGGCTTAAGTAATATGCGTTCGGAAGATGTCGACAATTTTATCAAAGAAAGAAGAGCTTATTATTACGATATTTATTGGCTAAACAGAAGCAAGGGCGAAAGAATATTTTTAAGAGCGATTAATACGATAACATTTCAATTCGGCAAATCGAGTATCATGATGGATTCAAACGGAGACAGAACCGTCATAAAAATAATCGGAGAAGCATTGCCTCGTTCGATAATATTATTCACAACGGCGTCAATAATTCAAATAATAATAGGTTTGGCTATCGGTTTGATAAAGGCACGAAAAGCTGGAAGTCCGTTCGATAGAACGACAAGCATTTTTACTATGATAGTCTACGGCATGCCGACTTGGTGGCTTTCTATGATTCTTATAATGGCTTTCGTTTATAAACTCAATTTATTTCCGTCTGGAGGAGTTCATTCCGTCCCTACTCCCGAAGGCATAATGTATTTTTTGGATATGTTATGGCATATGGCTTTGCCTCTTCTAACTTTGGTATTGATAGGTTTTTGGGGAATTTCATTTGTCGTTAGAAATATAGTTTTGAATATTCTGCAGGAAGATTATATAATGGCCGCAAGAGCGAGAGGATTAACCGAAAAATCGATTCTCTTCGGACATACTTTAAGAAGCGCCGCTCCACCGATAGTGACGATTACTTTGCTTGGACTTTTAGGCTCAATAGCTGGCTCTATAATATTTGAAGGAATTTTTTCATGGCCAGGGCTTGGCAATTTATATTGGATTTCGGTTCAGCAAAACGATATTCCCGTATTAATGGGAAATTTGGCTATAACTACCGCGTTATATCAATTAGGACTCGTGATACTCGATATTTCTTACGGATTTTTGGACCCGAGAATAAAAGTCGGAGGAAAATTATAAATGGAAAATAAAAAGTCAAATTCTAAAAATCCGAATTCGCAAAAACAAAATTTTATAATAGATTTTTTCAATGAATTCAAAAGAGATAAAACTGGAATGATAGGATTATCTATACTCATAATCGCTATTTTAATATCTTTATTCGAGCCTTTAATTTTAACTTATAAAGAAGCGCCGAAACGATGGCGTGATATTAATTATTGGCAGGATAATCCCGTTTCCGCTCCTCCCGTGTGGATTAATTTTTTTCAAAAAGAAAAAGCATCGATTACTTCGCATATAGACGCCATAAGTTTTGAAACGAATTATATTGACGGAAGATTAAATTATAAAATTTTATTTGAATACGATTATAATTTTGATAAATCGCCAGTCGATTTGATTTTTCATTTGAATATTATAGGAAATATAGGAATCGTTTGGAAAGTCGTTCGTCCCGATAACGAAAACGTAATTCTTTATGACGGTTTATATAATTCTACGGGAAATTTAAGAATATCCGCGTTTAACGATTCAAAAAACAGAATTTTAAGATTTTATAGAGAATCCGTTCCAGTAATTTTTGCAAGGCAGTCGGAATCTTTGATTACGAATCCTATTGAAATATTATTTAATACAAAAAAAGACGATATGGCGAAAGATTTTTTAGCCTTGAAAGGAATTTATAAATTTGAAATAACGGGAGAATTTTCCGAGTCGAACGGCGAAATTGAAAATCCTTATATGGTTTTAGTCGGCTCTATGTCAGGCTTAATGGGAACGGACAACATGAAAAGAGATATTTTTTCGGGACTTATATCAGGTTTGAAATGGGCTTTATTTATTGGAATAGCGACAAGTTTTATCGCGGTAATAATAGGCGTTATGTATGGAATAATTTCCGCATATTTTGGCGGATTCGTTGACGGATTTATGCAATTTATTTATCAAATATTTATAGGAATTCCCGTTTTGCCCGTTATGATAGTAATGAGCGCAATATTCAAACCGAGTATTTGGACAATGATTGCCATGATGATATTGTTTTCATGGACGGGTTCGGTTATGACGGTTCGCTCTATGGCAATGCAATTAAAAGAAGAAACTTATATTGAAGTTGCAAGAACAATCGGCGCGGGACATTTCAGAATAATATTTAATCATTTGGCTCCTTTGCTTTTGCCTTTTTCTTTCGCATCGATGGCTTTAGCCGTTCCTTCGGCAATAGTTTACGAATCTTCTTTATCGTTGCTCGGTTTTGGAGACGCTACGATAGTCACTTGGGGACAGATTTTGCATGACGCTATGAAAGGTTCGGCGGTTATTTCTGGACTTTGGTGGTGGATAATACCGCCGGGAATTTTAATAGCGATTTTAGGAATGTCTTTCGCGTTTTTGGGATTCGCTTTGGATAAAATACTTCATCCAAAATTAAGAAATAGATAAATATAACTTATAATATTATTTATACTACAATATTTTACTACTATATATTATTGCGTAGATTCGTATAAATAATATTTTATTAAATATAGTATTGAATAAATATATAAATATGTTATACTATATTTTATATATAATATGCATTTTTTATTTTATATATTTTATTTTTAAGGAGTAAAAAATGGAAAATATAAAGGGAGTATTCATAGAAAGCGACCCTTCGATATTAGAAAAATACAAAAATTCGTTTGAGGAATCTTTCAATATAACCATATTTAACGATACTAATTCATCTTTGGCGTATATTATAGAAAATAATATAAATATTTATTTCTATATAGTAAGAGTAACAAAAAGTAACGAAGATAGTTTGAAATTTTTTGCAGATAAGATAAAAAATATAAATCCACAAATAAAATTAGTTATAATAGAATCGGATAATAGTATCGCTAATGAAAAAAAATATGATAACGCTTTAATATTTCCAAAACAAATTGATATCGGACATATCGTATCAAGCATTATGCAATATATAAAAAATATAGAAGATAATCAAAAAAGACAATACTCGAGAGTAAATTGGCCATTACATGTTATAGTAAGTTATAAAGATAAAAGTAAAGATTCTATAGACAGAAATATTTTATCTATTAGCGGAAACGGAGCTTATATATGTTCCGACATAAATATTCCAAATAAGGGAGATATGCTCGGTTTAACAATATCTTTTAAGGATTTCAAATTATTTACGGAAGCAAAGGTTGTATGGATAAACGATGACAATAAAAAACCAGACTTACCAAAAGGATTTGCCGTTCAGTTTATAGATATAGGTCTTGCTTCTCAAAAAATAATAGACCAAATTATAAGAGATAAATTATTACAAGAGATATTAATAGAGTATAAAGAAGAAAACTTTTCTTAAATTAAAGATTATAACGAATGTCAGAAACTATAATGAAAGAAAAAAACAAAATAAGAACTTTATTCAAAAGTATAAGAAGCAATTTAAATTCCGATTTTGTGGAAAAGAAAAGCGCGATAATCTACAGAAAATTTTTAAGAATAGTCAATCTAAATAAATTCGATTCCATTTGCGTATATATAGATTTCAATAACGAAGTATCAACAAAAAATATAATCAATTATGCAATAAAGAATAATATAAAGGTTTCGATTCCTTACATAGTAGACGAATATAAAATGAAATTAAAATATATTAAAGATTACGATAAAGATATAAACCGAAATACAAAGTTTGGAAACGGCGAGCCTTTCGATTATTGCAAAGATTCTTCAATAAAAGAAGTTTCTATGTTTATAATTCCCGCTCTGGCTTTTGACGAATACTGCAACAGACTCGGATTTGGAAAAGGATATTATGACAATGTTTTGAAACTTAATAAAAATGCTTTAAGAATAGGATTGGCTTACGATTATCAGATTCTTCCAAATCTTCCTAAAAATAATAATGATGAAATATTAGATATAATTATAAGCGAAAATAAAGTTATAAAAGCGGATTAATTTTCTTGCGTTTCTTCGTCGCCGCTATCGTCTTCTTCGTTAGTAAATAATTTATCTAAATCTAAAACCACAAGCAGTTTATTCTCCATTTTTCCAACGCCTTTTATATATCTCTGACCTATTCCTTGAAGCATAGACGGAGGAGGCTGAATATCCGAATTTACCATCGAAACGACTTTTGAAATAGAATCAATAATAATTCCCATATCAACATCTTCTATTTTTACTATTATGATTCCAGTGTTTTTATTGCCTTCGGATTTTTCCAAATTGAATCTCTTTTTCAAATCTATAATCGGAATAATATTTCCTCTTAAATTTATAACACCTTCAACAAAATACGGCGCATTAGGTATAAGGGTAATTTTCTCCATTTTAATTATTTCTTTAGCTTGCATAATATCTATAGCATATTCTCCATTTCCCAATCTAAAAGTAACCAAAGTGGTGGTTTCTTCTTCAATATCAACATGTTCTACATCTTCTTTTTCAATAGATTCAACAGATTGTTGTTCTAAATCTGACATAATGCCTCCGACTATTTTTATTATAATTTTTTACATCATTTTATCTTGTATGACTATTATCGGAAATATACGATTATTTATTTATTGGAGATGATGGGGTTCGAACCCACGACCCTCACGCTGCCAGCGTGATGCTCTCCCAAACTGAGCTACATCCCCGCCCTAAATTAAATGATTAAAACATTAAAAACAATTATCAAAAATTATTCTATTATAATTTATATTTAAAGTCAACGATTAAAATTTATTTTGACAATTTAAATAAAATAATATAGATAAAATTTTTAGCTTGCATATTAGTATAATTTTGAAATTAAATTAAAAAAAGTTTTTATTATTTTGGATTGCTCGCCAAAGGCGGGCTTTAGCCTCGATTTATAAAACAAATCTTGCAATGACTAAATTTTTTAGAATTTTTTTCTTTAAACTGTTGATAAAAATTCTAAACATTGTATAATTTTAACTATGTTAAAGAAAAATGAAATACTAAAAATAATAAATTCTGCAGCAGCTCAGCTCAGCTCAGCTCAAGCATCACTTTAAACTTTTTTCAAGTTTATGTTTACTTATTGATTATAAAATATTATTCTATTTTTTTATTAAAAACTTATTCAAATTCTTTTTTGAATTTATTAAATTTCAGTTTGGAAAAAGCATTTATTTATTTAAATGTTTTTATAAAAAAATTAAATCAAAGGAGTTCCTTATGGGAATACAAAGGAAAATAAAAACTATGAGAAAGTTTTTAAATTTAACAATTACGCTTATGATTTTATTTATAAGTATTTCCACAGTGGGATGTGGAGCAAAAGATGACTATATCGAAGGATATGGAGAAGATTATATAGAAGAGGGCGAATATGAATATTATGAAGAACCTCAAGAAACAACAATTTCTGATAAAGATATGCAAAAAATATTAAAAAAATATCCTGATTGGAGGACACAACCAGAAGAATTTGCAAGAAAAGCTTTTTATACAGGTCAAATCGATACTGTAGATGAAGGTTTTGCAAATTTAATAGCTAACATCATAATGCAAACAGGTAGTTATAATAATATTGGAGTTAACTACGACCCGAATAGTTTGATTCTATATTTAAAAAATGAATGGATGGAAGAGAAAAGTAAAAAAGATAGGGCTTTTTTAAAAATTCAAAAAGTTAAATCAATTTTTCAATTAGAAGATTATAAAAATGATAATAATCCTATTTATCAATACTTTATGAATTCTGATAATGTTAGCATTGAAGGTGCATATAAAAATATTGCATTTTATTATCTTACACTAGCTGTTAATAAATCTAATGGTAAAACAAAAACTCTTTGGGAAAATTTTTATAATATTCCATATAATACTATAAAATATGAATCTCAAACAACAACTAAATTAGTTTGGACAAATAAAATGTTTGACGACTATAAATATTGTCAAGAATATTTTAAACAATATATTAGTGATTATAATCGTGAAAAATTATTGGAATCACATTATGAACAAATAGAAGCTGCTAAAAGAGAATATGATGATGCTATTCGTTATAATTTAGGTGTTGAAAAAGCGATTGATTGGTCAAATGAAAGTATCAATGGGTATTCAGAACATTTTTATAAATTTTATAATACTAGTTGGACAAATCTATTTAATAAAAATTATGATTGGAGCGGTGATGTATTTCAGGATTCTATTAATCAATATTATGCATTACCTAATTGGGATGAGATATCTAGACCTTATAAAAAAGAAGAGGTTATTCATAAAGAATGGTTGCAAGTAGTAGATAGAAATAATAACAATGCTTCTATCTTTGCTCAAAATACAATAAAAATTTTTGTAGATTATGCATATAACAAAAAACTACCAAAATAAAAAAAAGATAAAATAGATTTGATATTGTAGGGCTTATTGAAAAATATGGAGATTAATTATATTCGCAAAAAGCATTTATTTATTTAAATGTTTTTATAAATTATTTTATTTTAAGGAGATTAAATTATGGGATTTTGGGATTTAGTAAAAAAAGGGGCTAAATTTGCAGGAGAAATGCTGGATAATTTTAACGAAGATATAGAAAGAGAAAATGCAAAGTATGAAAATCAAGCGTTTGGTCAAATGGATTATTATTCTCAACGGCAAATAGTAGAAAAATATATTGCAATGTATGAAAATTACGATACGGAAAGACTAAAATATATGTATAGTTATTCTAATGAGGCTAAACGAATGGCTATCGAAAGTATTCTTAAAGGAAGAGGAATAATACAATAAAATATAGAGGGATATATTATGGCAAATGAAAATAGAAAACAATCGTTGATTAATAAAATTAATAATTTGAGAAGGCAAATTGCAGAGAAAGAAGCGACTATTTTAAGATTAAACAAAAATCTTCTGGTATAAATAGCGGAGATAAAAATAGTATAGCAATGCTTGAAAGACATATTGCGAATTTTGAAACTCAAATTATTAGTTTACAATCTGAACTTGATAAACTATAAAAAATTAATTTAAAATAATTATTATTAAAGGAGTTAAAATTATGACAGAAGAACAAGAGAAAAAATGTCATGCCATTATTCATAGTTGCGCCGTTGCTTGCGCTGCTGGAAATGTTGCCCCTATACCAGGTTTAGGACTAGCCGCCGATATGGTAGCAATGACAACTATGACTATGTCTTTAGCTGGAGTATTCGGCGGAGATTTAACTAAAGAAGCTGCAAAAGGCATAGCTATAGCAGCTATAAAAAAAGAAATGTTGAAAAAGCCTATAAAAACTGCAGCTAAAGAATTAAGCAAATTAATACCTGGTTTAGGACAAATTGTAGCCCCTTCTATCGGTGCGGCTATGATTGAAGCAGCTGGATGGGCTATAGCCAAACAATTAGAAAAAGAATGTAAAGATAAATAATTTTAATGAAAATATTTATCAGGGGCAGTTTAATAACTGCCTCTTATTACTATATAATTTTGGACGATATAAATATTTTCGATTGTTGGCAAGTGTTAAAATTGGCAATGTTGATGTTGCGGAATACATAATAAAGAAAGGTTTGGCAAAATCTTATAATGGAGTGGCTAGGCTAAAGCCGACAGAGTAAAGTTTGGTAAATATTAATTTTATTTTAAAAATTAAAGAAACTTTTCATGAACTAAAAAACTATCAAATTAATCAATGTAGCTTTTATTTTTTCTATTTCCTAAAAAGTTAGCTATGTGAACCCAAATCAATACAAGTTAAAATTAAAACATCCTCTTTCTTTTTATAAATCAAAAGTAAATCGGGTTTTATATGACATTCTCTATAGTCTTTATAATTTCCTTTAAGTTTATGGTCATTATATTTTTGTTCCAAAACTTCGCCGTTTGATAATTTCTCTATTATTTCCAATACAAGATTTGCATTTTTGGAGGATAATTTTTTAAATTGCTTTTTAAATTTTTTAGAAGTCTCGATTTCGTATTTCATTTAAGCATTGCCTTTTTAAACTCTTTAAAATTCTTATATCTTTCAACTTCGCCGTTTTCAACTTCTTTAATAGCTTCCAAAAGTCTATCGCTAGGCTCTTTTTTAATTGTTATTTTTGCGTCCGTGAGTTTGACTACATTTTTTATAGCTATGCACAAATTTTTATCGGCGTTTTCAATTACTAATATCATAATATCTCCTAATTTCAATGTTTCAATATTTTACCATAAGTTTAAACAAATTCAATATTAAATAAAAAATTAATCCTAATAGCTTATTTATAAGACTTGCTTCTATGCGATATATCGAGTATATAAATAGTAATTTCACTATCGACAATATCGCATATTATTCGATAATCGCCGACACGATAACGCCAAAATCCGCTTAAATTACCAGCTAAAGCTTTGCCTTTAATTCTCGGATTTTCTAATTCTTCTAAATTGTCGATAAATTTTGCTATTCGTTTTTGAACGGTAAAATCCAAATTTTTTAATTGTTTTTTAGCGTTTGATTGTATTATAATTTGCATTTATAAGCCAAGTTCTTTTTTAACCGATTGCCAGCTTTCGCCAGTCTCTCCGTTAAGTCTCGCTTTTCTTAATGTGAGCGCCGTTTTATAATCGTCTAAATATTCTAAAATGGCTTCTTTCATTAATTCTTCTTTTGTTATATTTCTTTCTTTTGCAATTTCAAAATAAACTTCTTGAGTTTCTTCGGGTATATTCAATGTTATATTCATTTTATCTCCTTTTTTCAAGGCTTTAATAGTATAATATAATTTTATCATAATATTAAATAAATTCAATATTAAATAATAAATTTACTTGGTTAATCTTAAAAAATTGTCATTGCGAGGCTATGCCGAAGCAATCTAAAATAATAAAATTATTAAATAAAAAACTACCGAATTAAGCCCGATAGATTTATTATATTTTTTATATTTAATTATATATTAATGCTTACCATTTAAATTAAAAATATTAATCAAATAATAGAATTAAAAAAGAAAAGTCCTAATATTTGCATATTAAGACTTTTAAAATATTTATAGTTATAAAAAATTATTATCTCAAAGTTATAATATAATTCCATTTCGGCAAAGGATATCTTCCCGTTTTTCCTACGCTTTTTCCGTTTATATCGGTAATTTCGGCTTCAGCGTAAAGTATATATCTTCCTTTAGGCAAATAACTAGCGCCAGCGATATAAGAACTTCTGCCCGCAAAATAAAATTGAGTTTGAGCTTGTCCGTCTATAACATATATTTTAGGCAAATAGAATATTAAATTTCTGCTTAAAATATTATAATTATCGTCTATTCTTCTCGCGTAAACTCTTATTCTTGCAAATTTTCCTTGAGGCGGAGTTTTTACGGCTAATGTAATTAATAGAGGATTACTCCTTGAAGCTATAAATCTGTCGTTATAATTTATAATAAAAGAACTTATTCTTACATTTTGATTATAAGCGGTTTGATTATCTACAGTCGAAGAAGTATTATCGTAGACATAAGGCGAATCTTTTTTAGGGAAAGTATTAACTTTAGGTTTAGTCGGAGCGATATCTGGAATATTATTGGTATTTACTTCGTATATTCCGTTGTCGTCTAACGGGATAAAAGAATTCGTATTAATAATATTTGTAATATCGTTAGTGTCTGTTAAAGTTATCGTATTATTAGTAGATAAAAAATCTCTCTCTTCTTTCGTTAAATTATCTCCAAAAATATCGTCCAAATTTGTATTGTCTTCTGGAATATAGTTAGTGTCGAATTCGTTGCTTTCCACTCCGTTAGTCGATTTAAAATTTAAAAAAGAAACGCCTCCGCTATTAAGAATGCTTCTTGTAACAAGAAATCCCGCCACCAATACGACTATAATTATTAAAATTATTATTATAGGTTTTAATTTCGCTTTTATTTCGTTTGGCATATTTTATCCTGTGTTTAAAAATTTTATATTTATATATACAAATTAATCGGATAAATAAGAAATTATTTTATAAAAAAATATTATTGGTCCCAAAGAAAACTTTTAAGTTTTATAGACAAATTAATATTAGCTAATTTTTTTAACGCCTTTATTTGAATTTGCCTAACTCGCTCGCGTGTAATATTTAATTCTTTTCCAGTATATTCCAAAGTCTTAGGTTCATTACCATATAAGCCAAATCTATAAATAATTATAGTTTTTTCTTTTTCATCCAAATATTTAAGCGCTTCCGTAAGCGTATCTTTTAAACTATCCATAAATAACTCTTGATAAGGAAAATGTAAATTTTTGTCTTCTATCGATGAACTAATATAGCTATTATACGAATATTTATAAGGAAAACTGGTAGTTAAAATTTCTTGAGTAAACATCATTATAGATTCCAATATCTTTCTGTCTATTTTCACTTCTTTTGCAATCTCTTCAATAGTCGGTTCTCTACTTAATTTCTGAGTTAAGTATCTGGATATTTTTACGCTTTTTTTAATTAGCCTAGTTATATGCATCGGAAAACGTATCATATGTTTTTTGCTATATATCTCTTTAACTATACTTTGTTTTATCCACCATACTCCATAAGTTGAAAATTTAAATCCTTTTCTATATTCAAATCTTTTAACCGCTTCTATAAGACCAATATTTCCTTCTTCTATTATATCAATAAAAGGAATTCCGCTATTATAATATCTTTTTGCCACGCTAATAACGAGACGCAAATTGGATTTTACCAACTTATTCTGTATAGAATATATTTCCTTATCGAGCGAAAAAGCCCTGCTATCGTCTTCGTCCAAACTTTCTCTCTCTTCCCTGCATGCTTCAAGCCTTTGCCATAAACCTAATTCTTCTTCTTTTGAAAGCCTACGAATTTTTCCTATCTGCTTTAAATATATACCCACGGTATCTTTATATTCTTCTTCATTATTATTAAGATATTTTTTATACAATTATTTCACCCAAACTAATAAATATAATCTATATATAATATAAAATATTTTACAAAATTTTCAAGCTATATAATAGCTACATTCCACAATATATTATTTTATAAAAAGTATGGTAAAATATTTAAATAAAATTATTGAAATAAAGCTTTTTTTATTATAAATTATCTAACTAACAATTAATCGCTACTATATATTAAAAAATATTAAAAAGGATATATTATGTCTATTAAAATTAGAGAAGCTTTAACTTTTGACGATGTTTTATTAGTGCCGAAAGAATCGGATATTTTGCCGAAAGATGTAAATTTAGAAAGAAAATTAACAAAAAAAATAACATTAAAAATTCCTTTAATAAGCTCGCCAATGGATACGATAACCGAACATAAAATGGCAATAGCTATGGCATTATGCGGAGGGCTTGGAGTCGTTCACAAAAATATGCCTTTGGAGATGCAAGCTAAAGAAGTTGAAGCGGTAAAAATTTTTAACGAAATAGAAAATAAAAATTTATCAAGCGTAGATAAAAACGGAAAATTATTAGTTGCTGCGGCAATCGGAATTTCAGAAGATAGATATAAAAGAATAGAAAAAATTATTGAAGCTGGAGTCGATATAATAGTTATTGACACGGCGCATGGACATTCTCAAAATGTTTTAAAAGCTATAAAAGAAATAAAAAAATTATATTCCGACATAGATGTAATTGCTGGAAATATTGCGACTTCTGAAGGAGCTAAAGCTTTAATTGACGCTGGAGTTGACGCTATAAAAATAGGAATTGGAGCGGGTTCAATATGCACGACAAGAATAATAGCTGGAATCGGAGTTCCGCAACTTACGGCAATATTAGACGCTTCTCAAATCGCTAAAAAAAATAATGTCGGTTCTATCGCTGACGGCGGAATAAAATATTCTGGCGATATCGTTAAAGCTTTTGCAGTCGGAGCGGATGCGATTATGGCGGGAGGATTATTTTCTTCAACTTATGAAGCGCCTGGAGATGTGATAATAATTGACGGAAAAAAATATAAACCATATAGAGGAATGGGTTCGGTTGGAGCTATGATTCAAGGAAGCAAAGATAGATATTTTCAAAGCGAAGTTATTAATAAATCGAAATTCGTTCCCGAAGGAATTGAAGGCGTGACGGAATATAAAGGACATGTAGCCGATGTAATTTATCAAATTATTGGAGGAGTTCGAGCGGGAATGGGTTATGTTGGCGCTAAAAATATAGACGAACTTCAAGAAAAAGCGGAATTTGTAAAAATAACAAATCAAGGTTTGGCGGAAAGTCATGTGCATGATGTAAAGATAACTTCTAAAGCGCCTAATTATTAGAATTTATTTTATATATATTTTTCTAAAAAAAATTTTGAATATCGTAATAGAAAAATATTGGCTATTTTTACAAAAAAATTCTATATACAGAAAATATATAAAATGTTATAATAATTGTCAATTAATTAAGAATATAAATAATTTTATTAAATAAAGTAAAGAAGCGGAAAATTGCGGAGGCATAAAATGAGAATAATTATTACTAATGAAAGCGTTTACGAATGGGCGGCTTATTATACTACAAAATGCATACTCGATTATTCAAACAAAGATAAACCTTTTGTATTATCGTTTCCAATTAGATATATCGATAAATCATATTATCAAAAATTATTGTCTTTCTATAACGATAATATAGTTTCGTTTAAAAATGTTCATATAGTTTCAGCTGGGGAATATATAGATTCTAATATATCTCAAAAATATATAGAAGATAATTTTTTACAATTTATAGATTTGCCTAAAGAAAATATTCATCTTTTAGACAGTTTCGTTTTAGATAGAAAAAAAGAAGCTAAAAGAATGAAAGATTTAATAAAAAATTTGGGCGGAATAACTTTATTAATAGATTCTTTAGCCGAAGACGGAAGTTTTTTACTCAATACTCCAAGTTCGTCTTTAGAGGGAAGCGTTAGAGATAAAAGAGTAAGCGAAATAATAAGAAGTTACGAATCGAAAAAAATAGGAATTGCATCGGAATCTTTTCCAAAAGAAGGATTTACTTTAGGTTTTGAAGAAGCTTTTGATTCAAAATATATAATGATTATTGCAAAAGGTTATGAAGTATCGGAAGCCTTGCCTCATTGTGTGGAAGGAGAGATTAGTCAATTCTATCCTACATCTATACTGCAGAAACATAAAAAATTAATAATAGTAGCGGACGAAGAAGCGAGCGAAAACTTAAAAGTAAAAACTTATAAATACGCTAAAAGTTTGGAAAGCAAAAGTTTGCA
>CAKVCG010000020.1 GCA_934725525.1 uncultured Brachyspira sp.
AATACAATACAATACAATACAATACAATACAATACAATACAATACAATACAATACAATACAATACAATACAATACAGGCTTTGCTTTAAACTTTTTAAGTTATATATATTTAATACTTTTAGTAATATTAATAACTTTAAGCAAGATTAAATATATTATGATAATAAAATATTATTACTTTATAGCTTGCTACTTACACATTTTCACTAAATAATATAATTTTCAAAAATGGCATATATTAACTTATATGCCATTAAGTATTTATTTCAATATTAGATTTTTTATTATATAATATTGCAATGATATTATCTAAAATATATAATAATTAAATAATAATTATGGAGGCATATATATGTTAAAAAAACTACAAATTTCATTGTTACTTATGTTATTAACCGCGGCTTTAGCGATTTCTTGCGGAGCTGGAGTAAGCAGAAAAAATCCAGAAGGATGGATTAATAAAGACACTTTTAGAGTTCTTGGAATGGGTTCTCCAAGCGACACAATAGACGCTAACGATAAATTTAGAAGAGAGGTTACTTCAAAACAAGCGGCGGAATTGGACGCTAAAAATAAAATCGTGGCTAAAATTGCGGGTTCTTATATAGAATCTTTAAGCTCTACAGAAAAAGGTATGATAGACGAATATGTTATACAGGAAAGAGTGGCGGGAAGAATAAGAGGCGTATCGGTAATCGAAACGAAGTGGGATTCCAAACAAAATTGCACGGTTGTCGCCGAATTATATTCGAAAGGATTAAAAAATCAAATGGATAGTTTAATTTCAAAATACTTAAAAGAAGTTGGAATGCAATATACCGCTCAAGATATTGCCGGTAAAGTTCAAACTTACGAATAATTTATATTTTATTATTTTATTTTTATAATAAATAATTAAGGAAAATTTAATTTATGTATAAAGAAGATATTAGCGGAAGAACGGCTTTTATATCTGGAGCAAGCGCTGGAATCGGAGAGGCTACGGCAAAAGCGCTCGCTTCAAACGGCGTTAACCTTATTTTGACGGCAAGAAGAATCGACAAACTTGAAAATCTAAAAAATAGTTTGGAAAAAGAATATAAAATAAAAGTAAAAGTTATAAAAATAGATTTCTCAAAAAGCGAAGATATAGTTAAAGCTTTAAATTCTTTAGAAGACGAATGGAAAAATATTGACATTCTTATAAATAACGCTGGGCTTGCCTTAAATAAAGATGTTTATTCTAATAATTTGCTTGAAGACGCTTTGCAAATGATAAGGGTAAATTGCGAAGGATTGATAACCGCTACAAGAGTTTTGCTTCCGTTTATATTAAAAAGCAAATGCGGACATATAATTAATATCGCTTCAACGGCGGCGGACGAGGCATATTCTGGCGGAGCTATTTATTGCGCTACAAAATCTTTCGTTGAAATGTTTGGAGACGCTATAAGGATAGAATTGGTAGATAAACCCGTAAAGGTTACGAATATAAAGCCCGGGCTGGTTAATACAGAATTCTCTACCGTTCGATTTAAGGGCGATAAAGAAAAAGCTGACAATGTATATAAAGGTTTAGAGCCTCTTTTAGCCGCGGATATAGCCGATAATATAGAATATGTTTTAACAAGAAAAAATTATGTTCAAATATCCAATATGACTATTATGGCTGGAAATCAGGCGACCGCCACTATAGCTTATAGAAGATAATATAAAAAATAAATTAAGAAAATATGGAGCATATTTCTATGGGAGATATAGAAAAAACAAGAGATAGATTAAAGTTAGACGATATTGGAGAAGACGACAGAAGAGATTTATTCAATAAATTCGTGGATGCCGGAGGAGAAGTATTATCCGATAGAAAGAAAACAAGTCAAAACATTACAAATAATTCCATAAACAAAAATACCTTTGTTAATACCAATACTTCAAGCCATTCGGATATAAAACCAAAAAAAGAATCGTCATTTACAAATAAACAAACTGCCTCTGAAATCGTTGAAAAAACTAAAAATAACGAAATGGCTCCTATAATAAAGAAAGATAAACCTATATTCTATAATGCTAAATTATGGTTTAGAGCTTTTACTTCTGGAGTTATAACTTTTTTTGGTGGAAAAATACATCCTAAATTTTTGAATTTTATTGATAAAAATGTAATATCCGCTCTTTTGGAAATGGATACATTAATGTTTAACGCCCTAAATCCTATGGGAATTAACGATGCGGATTCAAAAAATAAAAGAGATAAAATTATATCTCGATTTGCCACAGATTTAGAAGATTTAGAATTATTGGAAAGAATAAAAGACCTATACGATGAAAAAGTTTATAGGAATTTATTAAGACAATATAAGGATTTAGTCTCTCCCGTAATCGCAGTAAATTATATAAACGAATTAAAAAATATGTTTCGTCCTTTATATGTTTTGCATTTATACGCTTCAAGAATCAAATTGGTTGGCGAAAAAGCTATGATGGCTTATGCCGTAGTCGATAACATGAGCAAAGGAATAGCAAATTCAAGAATATCGGCTTTCAAAAAAGCGGTAGACCTTATATATTTAAAGTATTATCCTAAATTATTGATACTGCTTCAATATGCCTCTAAAGAAATATTGGAAACTATGGACGATTTTAATAAATTCTTAGACATTAAGGATTCGGATATACTCGGATATTATACAAAATTAAAATTAGCTAATCAAAAATTGAATGAAAGTAAAATTGAAGAGGCGAAAGAAAATATAGGCAAAAAAGAAGAAGAAGAAAAATTAAATAAAATAGAATCGATAGGCGTAAAACTTATTGAAAAATATGTCTCTTTCAAAAAACCGGATAACGATATAAAATACGAAACGGACCCGTTTTATACTGTGGCAGAAAACGATAAAATTTATAGAATAAAAGTTTTAATAGATTTTTTAGACAGGGAATATTCGATACTCTTCGTTTCAAATAAAGTGAAATATAATTCAATTTATGATAATCTTGTAAGAACGGATTATAAATCGGATTTTAATAATATATTTTTATCATTATCGGATATAAATTCAAGATTTAACGAATACAGCGATATATGTAAAAATATTTTAAAAATAGAACAGGACGAAGCTATGAGGTTCGAACAGAGGGTTTCAATGCTTTCAGAGAGAAACGGACAGAGAGCTTATATTGCAAAAAATTTAAAATCTACGGTCGCGTCTATTATTTCTCCTTTCAAAAAGAAACTCGACAAATTGCTCTTGGATAAAGACGAGAGGGAAAAGATAATTGGAAATCCAAACGATATATTGACTTTTTTTACCGATATAGGATACAAAAAAAGAGTTCAAGGTTATAATGTATTAAAAGCGTTAACCGAAGCTTATTATTTTGTGTCCGGTTTCAATTTTTTAATAAACGAAGGCGAACTTTCTGGAGCGGGTTTATTGATAGATAAAGAAGATTCGGATATGAAAATAAAAGATAATAAGGACAGTAAAGAAGAAGAAATAAAAAGCGATAGCGATACGGAAGTAAACGATATAAATAACGATAATGAAAATAAAAAAGAAGATAAAGAAAACGAAGACGGTATTGATTTATCCGTTCCAGACGATACGGAAATAGACGAAAATGCAGTAGATATATAAAAAATTATTCAAAATGGAGATTTTATTTGTATAAATCGAAAAAAGTCATAATGCTCGAATATATTCCGCTCAGAATTTTAATGGAAATAATAGCTTTTATGCCTTATATAATAGTCGTTTTATTTGCAAAATTTATCGGCGCTTTGATGTATTGTTTAGTTCCGAGCGCAAGAAAAGTCGCTTTAATAAATTTGAAACAGGCTTTTCCAGAAAAAACTTATGGGGATAGAAAGAGAATAGCCAAGCGCTCCATGAAATCTATGATTATAACTTTCGCTGAATTTATAAAATCTTCAAGAATGTCCGACAGCCAAATCTTAAAAAGAATAAAAATAGAGGGACTTGAGTCTTTCGATAGAGCTTTGGAAGAAAAACAGAAAGGAATAATTGCAATTACGGGGCATATAGGAAACTGGGAATATGTAGCTTTTTATTTTGCGATTCATAAATACAATCCTAAAGTTATATTCAGACCTTTGGATAATCCGAAGTTAGATAAATATATGCGTTCTTGGAGAGAAAAAAGAGGAACGGAATGCATTTCAAGATGGGGAGATTTGAGAGATATATTTAAAGCTTTACACGAAAATTCGCCCGTTGCCTTTTTATGCGACCAAAATTATTTAGACGGAATTTTTGTAGATTTTTTCGGTTATCCTTGCGCCACCGCGGTCGGACCCGTAGCCGTTGCAATGAAAACGAAGTCTCCGATAGCGATACTTTACGATTTGCCCGACAGATACGGACATCATAAAATAATCGTTTCGGAAATAATGTATATAGAAGAAAAAGAAACTAAAGAAGAAACTTTATATTTTAACACTCAAAAATATACAAAAAAATTGGAGGAGATAATAAGAAAACATCCAGAGAATTGGCTTTGGGTTCATCCGAGATGGAATACTCGCCCTAAAGGAGAACCCGAGATATTTTATAAGCATAATAATTATAAATAAGTTTAATTTTTACATTACTTTTTTAAATTAGGTTTATATAAATACAATCTAATTAAATAAAAAAATTATAATAATAACTATTTAGGAGGTATTTTATATATGAATCAAAAGAAATCTTCATTTATGTTTTTTTTAAACATAGGACTTACATTTACTTTGGTGGGTATTATAATCTCCTTTTTTATTTTTTCGTATGAGAAAAACTATAAGAAAGACGATTTTGTAGTTCATGCGCAAGCCGCTCCTCAAAAAGTCGCTTTTTCTGGCTCAATAGACGGAGCCTTGCAAGTAGAAAGCGCGATTAGAGAAGTGGTTAATAAAAATATGGCGGCTGTTGTAAATATATCTACCGAAACGGAAGCGAGACAAACCGAGCAGGACAGATATGCGGACGAGTTTTTTAGATTTTTCTTTGGCGACCAAATGCCGAGACAGAGAAGAAATCAAAGGTCTTTGGGAAGCGGTTTTATAGTAAACGAAGACGGTTATGTTTTGTCAAATTATCATGTTGTTAAAGGAGCGACTAAAATAATGGTTTTGCTTTACGGAGAAACGGAAGAGCTCCCCGCAAAATTAATCGGATATGACGAGGCTTACGATTTGGCTTTGCTTCAAATAGAATCGAACAGAACATTTCCTTATGTGGCTTTGGGAGACAGCGACGCGATTGAACCCGGCGAATTTGCAATAGCTATAGGGAATCCTTACGGACTAAACAATACCGTTACTTTCGGAATAGTTTCGGCTAAAGGAAGAAGCGATATTGGAGCGAACAGGTATCAAAGATATATTCAAACGGATGTAGCTATAAATCCCGGAAATTCTGGCGGACCGTTATTTAATATTCATGGGCAGGTTATCGGGATAAACACTTTAATATATTCCACTTCTGGCGGAAGCATAGGAATCGGTTTTGCCACTCCGATTAATATAGCCACTTCCGTTATGAACGAACTCCGAGAAACGGGAAAAGTGACGAGAGGTTATTTGGGAATATATTTGCAAGATATAGACGAAAATTTGGCTAGAGGACTTAATATTAGACAAGGAAGCGGAGTTTATGTAAGCGAAGTAGTTCCTAACTCTCCAGCAAGCAAAGGCGGACTTCAAGACGGAGATATTATAACCGAATTTGACGGCGATAGAATGACAAAATCCGCGGACTTATTCAATAAAGTGGCCACTACTCAAGTTGGCAAACAAGTTACTGTTAAATATTTAAGAAACGGAAGAGAGAGAAGCGCAAGAGTAACTATAGAGGCGAGAGTGGAAGATACCGAAGTTGTGCCAAGCGGAAACAATATGCCGAATAGAGGACAATCGAATACTCGTTCTTGGATGGGACTCGATGTTTCCGATATAACTCCCGAAATATCTCAAAGACTTCAAATTAGAAGCAACGAGAAAGGAGTAGCCGTTGTAAATATGACTCAATCATCGAAAGCCTACCAATCGGGGCTTCGACCTGGGGATGTCATAAAGGCTATTAACGGAAGAACGATAACTAATATGAACGATTATAACGAATTCGTAAAATCATACGGAAATGAAAAATCTTTTACGATTACGATAAAGCGAGCGCGTATGACTTATGTAATCATCATAGAATAATCCTTTTGATTTAATTTTAAAAAGAGACTGCAAATTTATAAAGTAAAAGTTTGCAGTCTTTTTTATTTATACGATTTTTTATAATCAAATGGAAGCGATTAATTTGATAAGCAAGTGGAAGAAAGATTTATAAATAATTTATATAAGTAGTAATTTATTCTTTATAGATTGCCACGCCTTTAGCTCGCAATAATGAAATAAAAATGCATTGTCATTACGAGGCTATTTTATAGCCGAAGTAATCTATTTAGTTTGGATTGCTTCACTCCTTTAAGTCGTTCGCAATTACGGAATAAAAAAATTTGTCATTACGAGCATTTTTAATGCGAAGTAATCTATTTTCTGTGGATTGCTTCATTTCATTCGCAATGACTATAAAATTTTTTTTGTCGTCTGCCTGATTTAATCGAATTTTAAAAAAAATTTTATTTTAAACTGTTGATAAAATTTTTAAATATTGTATAATTTCAACTATGTTAAAGTTAAATAAAACTATTATAAATCAAATTCGCGCGAGCCGAGCCGAGCCGAGCGCTTCACTTTAAACTTTTTTCGAGTTTATGTTTACTTATTAATTATAAAATATTACTCTGTTTATTTATTAAAAAATTATTCAAATTCTTTTTTGAATTTATTAAATTTCAATTTGGAAAAAGCGTTTATTTATTTAAATGTTTTTATAAATTATTTTCAATTTCAATTAAAGAGAGGATTTTATCATGAAAAAACTACTCACAATTTTAAGCTTTATTTTACTACTACTTATATGTTTAGTCGTAATGTTTTGTAGTAATGAAAAAGTTACGGGCGGAGGCGGAGACACAGGCGGAAATGGAGATTGGGATACTCCACCAAATACCATTATTCAAAGCGGTTCTTGGACATATAAAGTAGACGGTTATAGATATACTATGACTGTTGAAATTAATGCGGAAGATAGGACGGTATCATTTATTAGTAATAATATTCTGTTAGCTAAAGAAAAATATGATGATGTTTTTAATCCTAATTATGAGTATGACTATTACTTTGAAAAAGGTGAAGGAAGGATGTGGATATCTGGTTATGGTTTGCTATCTATTATACCGAGCAATACAAATTATATAATTATACAGGATGGTTATTCTGATATAAAATATAATATAGTAAGTGGCGAGTTAAAACCTGCAATGAATATAGGCGCAGATTATAATTATAATTTTGCACTGGATATGCATTACAACTTTAAGAAAGAAGAATATAGTAGTGGCTTTGGCAAAGTTATTAAAACTTATAATTATACTAACTTACAATTAAAATTAGGAAAAGATAATTCAATATATATTGAATTAAATCCAAATCCATCACCTCATAAACATTTATTAAATATAGAAGATATTAATAACGAAAAAAATAAAGACTATTTTGGAAACACTTTAGAAAAATTAGATTGGGATAGAGGTAATAAAATACTTACAATTATTACAACAAGAGAATATTCCAAAAATAGTAGTAATTCGTTTATTTTTGATTTTATTAATAAAACTGCCACAATAAAAGATTTAAATAATAGAGAAGTAAAAGGATATTTGATAGATAAGTCCAAAAAACATAATGTAAAAAAACCTTCGGGTTGGTATTTTACATCTAGATATAGCATTTATAATACAGTTTATAATGTATACGCTCTATATTTTGATTGTAATCCGACTAATCAGTTAGTTTATGGTTATGAGGTTAATACAAATACTAAAACCCTAAATTTTATATTTAAAGGCTATAGAGATATTTACACTAGCGGAAATAAAATATTTACTATTACAAATAATGTTTATTCTAATCACGATGGCACAATACATAGCGGTATAATTGTAGGAAATACTAAATATTATTTATCATTAAAAGAATATAAAGGATATAATTTTTCCGATAGCATAAAACCAGAGGAAAAACCTCCTCATGAAGAAGATTTAAAATATACAGAGCTTAATTTTTGGGGTCGGTAGCGTTAATTATTTTGAATAAAAATTTGGTAATAAAATAATTATTAACATATAAACAAAGGAGTAACTAATGAAATATTTTGTATTTAAACATAAATTAGATAATTTTGAATCAGAAATTGAACCTTATGAATTCTTGAAAATATTAGAAAAAGGAAAATATGTAATATCTCATTATGAATATGGGTATCATGATAGTAATAAGGTTAGCAATAATTGGAATATTCTTGGAAAAATGGAAAAAGGAGATGTAATTATTTTAGCAATAGAAAAATTGGGAAAAAATAAATTTTATGGATTTGGATATATAAAACAGCCAAGAAAATTTAAAGATATACCCAATAAGAAATTAAATTTTGATGAAATTTTTAAAAATGAATATAGTGGAGAATGGAAAGAATATAAAAATAAATATATTAAAGGCAAATACAAAGGCATAGTATATTTTAAAGATAAATGTTTTTACACAAATTTATATGATAAAGAATTTAAATATGGACCACAAAGAGTGGATGTTGATTATTATAAAATAAATCCAAAAGGAATAAAATATAAGGTAGAAAGAGAATATAGAATAGATAAAAATGTCTATTTAACAGCTTTTGAAATAGAAAAGAATAAAGCTTTACAAATAGCAAGAAGCATATTAAATGATAAAAATTTTAAATTTAATGATTAATCTTAAAAAATTAATAAATAAAAATTCTAATTCTTAACATTTTAAAAGGGTGGGGATAAAACCTTGTCCTTTTATTTATAATATTTCTATTTCTTAAAAAGCAAGATTATCATTTATTAATTAAGATTCAATTTTTTACTTATATTCTTACTTATATCTTTTGAACCTTTCGGACCAACGGAAGTAAGAAAGAATTTTTTGTCCGATAATTTTTCGTCAATAACTTCGTTTACCGAATTTATATTGACTTTATCTATAGATTTATAAATATCCTTAAACGACATATATTTTGAAGCGTAAATTTCGTTTCGAGCGTTTTTATTCATTATATAATTTGCGTTTAATTTGCTGAAAGCCATATAACTTTTATAACTTTCTTTTGATTCTTCCAATTCTTCTTTCGTTATTCTTTCGTTTATTATTTTATTTATCTCTCCGTAAATCGTTTCTATAGTCTCTTCGTAATTTTTCAAACTTGTAGAACCCGTTATTTCAAATAGTCCGCCGTTGATAAAACTTGTAGCCGAACTATAAATATTATAACAGAGTCCTTTATTTTCCCGCACGCTTTGATATAATCTCGAATAAGAACTTACTCCAAAAATATCGTTTAGAATATTCATACTATATTTTTTATCGTCGCTCGCTTTATAGGAAGGAGCGTATAAAGAAAAATATACATGATTCAAATCTTCTCTTTCTTTCGCCGTAGTTTTGTAGAAAAAAGGAATTTCTTTATTTTCGGTTTTAATATTTTTTTTAAGTTTAATATTCGATAATTTTTTTATCGCCAAATCCATATCAAACTTTCCAGCAATAGAAACCACCAAATTATTAGCGTTAAAATGTTTCTTAAAATATTTGTAGACTTTTTCTCTGTTTATAGTTTTTATATTGTTGATATTTCCGCCTATTGGAAAAGCCATCGCCGTTCCTTTATAAGCCTCGGCAAAAAACTGACTCGAAGCGGTTTCTTCTGGCGTATCGTTTACCATTTTAATTTCTTCAATAACGACCTTTTTCTCTTTTGAAATATCCTCTTCTCTGAAAGCCGAATTCAAAATAATATCTTCCAAAGTGTCAATCGCTCTTTCAAAATATTTAGAAATTATATTGATATAAAAAGAAGTTAAATGTCTCGAAGTAAAAGCGTTAAATACTCCGCCGACTCCCTCGATTTTTCTAACCAATTCTTTTGCGCTTATTTTATCCGTGCCTTTAAATAGCATATGCTCTATAAAATGAGTATATCCGTTAGTTTCTTTCGTTTCGTTCGCGCTTCCCGTTATAAAGAAAAACCCGGTCGAAACCGTATCCAAAATCGGCATATATTCCAAAATAACTTTTATTCCGTTTTGTAATGTGATTCTTTTTACCATTTTAATTTTCCAAAATAATTTAATGTTTAATTTTTTATGATTATTATTTAACGATTTAAAATATTATCGTAAATATGAATTATAAAATATAATATTAGTATTTGCAAATAAAAACCGAGCCTAAAAAGACTCGGCATAATCGATTTAATCATTTATTATTTTTTAATAATATTAACTGTTCCAGTGGGAACGGTTATTGCCGTTCCGTCTGTTAGAGTTCCTTCGCCCGTTATTGTAATAGTTCCTTCCGTATTGCTTGAAAAATTTACAGTGAATTTAGCTTTTACGATAATTTCTGTTCCTGTAGAATTATCTTTTTGTTCTCCGTAATAGAAAGAATAATTGGTATCGCTATTTTTAGTTATATCTGTAATCTTTGTCGCTCCGCTTACATCGTTAATAGTTATAGAACCGTCCGAATTTATAACGATAACTTCATCAGCCGGATTATCCTTGTCATACCAAGTTCCAGCATAATTGGATAATGTATTTTCATTCGGTTCTTCATTTGATTTGCAGCTAATTGAAAATAATAATGCGAATAATAGTAAAGCAATTAGAAATATTTTGAAAGAATTATTGATTAAAGACAATAATAACCGTTTCGTTTCGTTCATGAAAATTTATCTCCTTGTTAAATAGATTTAATTCCGAATTTTTTTCTTTCGGTTTTTTAATTTATAAGCAAATTATAAAATTTCTCAATTTTTTGTCAATACTTAAATCAAATAAAACTTATATTATAACCCCAATTTTCCGATAATAAAAGAAATCAAAAAATGGACTTAAAATTATGAAAAAAATAATTACTTTTTTATTTTTATCGATTATCATTATCTATAATAATATTTACGCTAACGAAAAAGAAAGCATGATAAAATCAATGCAATTAAACGAACTTGAAGAGATTTCAATCTCCGATGAAGAATCGACGATGACATTCGAGGAATTAGCCGATTATTACTCCTCTATAATAACCGACAAAAAAGCGACTCCAGAACAGTTGGAAGCGTTGGGAAATATAATAAGATTATGGACAGACACGATAAATAAAAATTTCACAAAAGAAGAATTATACGACAGATATTCAGTTTTAACTTCCACTTTATCCTCTATGTCGATTCATTTAATTTTGAGAATCGCGATAAAAGATAATAATATTCCGACGAAAGAAATTCAAAAAAATATTTACGATACGATTAATAATAAATATATTCCGTCGTTTGGAAAATTCAAAAACGAAGGATGGAAAACCGAATTTAATTTTTATGTTATAAATATGTCGGACGCCGTTTGCAAATGGTATGAGGATAAATCTGAAAAATTGGATTATCCTAATTTCAAAGTTTGGCGAGAAGGCAATTATTAAGAATTATTATTTTAATTTAAACCTAAAAAAAGAGGAATTTATAATGGAAAATAAACAAATAGAAATAATGGGAAAAAAAGAGCAATCTACCGACAATTTGAAAAATTTAATAAATAAATATAAAGAACAAAATACCATAACGATAAAAAGTCCGAAGAAAATAAAAGCCGTTTGATTTATATTATAATTCATTATATCATTTATCATAATATTATTTTAGGAGATTAATATGGCGGAATTGCGTTATAATCAACTACTCGGAGATTATGTTATGATAGCGAGTCATAGGCAAGAGCGTCCGCAAATGCCTAAAGATTATTGTCCTTTCTGTCCGGGAAGCGGAAAAGTTCCAGATAGCTACGATGTCCTTTGTTATGACAACGATTTTCCAGCTCTTTCTTTCGACCCGCCTATGCCAGACGAAGTCGACAACGGAAAATTATTTATGGCAAAACCTTCGATTGGAAAATGCGAAGTTATTTTATATTCTTCAGACCATAATACGACATTGCCCGAACTTTCGGTAGAACATATAACGAAACTCGTTAAATTATGGCAGGAGAGAATGGTCGCTATAGCAAAAAATAAAAAGATTAAATATATTATGCCGTTTGAAAATAAGGGCGAAGTTGTGGGGGTGACTATGCCTCATCCTCATGGACAAATTTACGGTTATAGCTGGATTCCTTTAAGGGTAAAAAGAAAAATAGAAATGGCTTTGTCTTATCATAATATTAATCAAAAAAATTTATTTGAAGATATGCTTAATCAGGAAATAGAAGATGGAAGAAGAATAATTTTTGAAAACGACCATTTTGTATGCTTTTTGCCTTTTGCGAGCGAATATCCTTACGGAATAATGATTATGCCTAAAAAAAATGTAGTGGCGATTAATAATTTCAATAAAAAAGAAACGATAGCTTTAGCCGATACTCTTAAAAAAGCGACAACGACTTTGGATTTGCTTTTTGATATAAAATTTCCTTATATGATGTGTATGTTCAGCGCTCCAGTTAATGACGATTTTAATTATAAAGATATTTGGCGTTATCATATAGAATTTTTTCCTCCGATGAGAAGCAAAGAAAAACAGAAATTTAACGCCTCTTCGGAAACTGGCGCTTGGGCTTCATGCAATCCTACGAGTCCAGAGGCGATGGCGGCAAGTTTGAGGACCGCGTATTTTAGACAAATGGGAATGTGATAAATGTCGTTAAAAGTAACCATAATTATTCCTCATAGAGTTGGCGAAAATATAGAAAATACTCTTGCGGGAATATATATGTCCGATTACGATAAAAATAATATTGAGATTTTTCAAGCGGAAGGAACTCATCCTACAGTTCAGAGAAACGAATGCATAAAGCAGGCGTCTGGCGATATAGTTTATTTTATAGACAACGATTCTATGATAAATCCTAACAATATAAAAAAAGCGGTTGAAATATTTGAAACAAACGAAAATGTTGCGATAGTCGGAGGTCCCGCTATTCATAATGTAAACTCTTCAAAAGAAAAATATATCGACAAATGCATGCGTTCTTATTACGCGGTTGGACCGATAGCGAATAGATATAGCGTAAATAAAACTTCATCTCGAGAAGGAACGGACAGAGACGTTATACTTTGCAATTTATTTATAAGGCTTAATGTTTTATTCGAGGCGGGACTTTTTAACGAGAGTTTATATCCTAACGAAGAAAACGCTTTGATAGATAAAATTCTTTCGCTCGGCTATAAATTAATGTATGACCCCCAAATAATAGTCAAAAGACCACCAAGAAGCAGTTTGAGATTATATATAAAAATGCTTCTAAATTACGGACGCGGAAGATTCGAGCAGCTTTACAGAGATTTTAATAAAAAGAATTTAATATTTACTCTCCCAGCTTTTTTCAGTTTATATATAATATTTTTACCGATAGTTTTATTTATTTTTCTTATTACTAAAATTGTTTTTTTAGCGCTTTATTTTATTCCTTTCGGTTTATATTTTGCAGTCACTTTACTTGCGGGAATAATTACTTCGTTAAAAGAAGTAGGTTTTATAAATAAAATCAAAGGCTTTTTTGTTTTTCCTTATATGTTTTTTATAACTCATTTTTTTTACGGACTCGGATTTTTTTACGGCATAATTAGAATTGCAAAAGGATTTACGCATGCGGGCAGACGCCAACGAACCGTTAAATTTAATATAAAAAAATTTAAATCTTTTGAATAAAATTCTTAATTCATTAAAAAATTAGTCAAGTTTGACAAATAAAATTATTCTGTTATAATATTCTTATGAAAAAGAATAGAGAAATTAACAAACTTAACGACTTATTTGTTCGATACCTGCTCGGAAGAATTGGAAATGAAAAAAATGCTTGAAGACATGGTTAACGCAGCTTTAAGCGATTTCAATTTTGAAGAAGTTAAAGACTTGGAAATAATAGACCCCTTATAATTTGTCCGACAATATTGATTTGAAAGAATCAATAATTGACATTCCCAAATGGACGCCTTCGGCGAAAGCTAAAACAAAGTAGATTTAGATTTTATTCAAATGCATATTTTAGAAGTTCAAAGATTTATTGAAATAATTAAAAAAGGAAAACTCGAAGGAATAAAATAGCGGAAATCATACTATAGCAAAGATATGAAATCAAAAAATATGGATATTAACCTTATAAGCGAAATTACGGGTTTACCTATTGAAGAAATTAAAAAACTATAGTATCAGTATTTTTCTAAATTTAATTATTTTCAACAACCTTAATATATTATTCATATTTAGAATAATTAACTTTATTAAAATTTTATGCTCATTTACTTTTACCGTCATTGCGAGTGAGACTAAAGTCCGACTTTGTCAAACGAAACAATCCAAATTAATTCCCATCAATTATCCTAACCTATTCTTCCGTTAAACCATACAACCCGCGCCAACATCGGGTTTAGCCAAACCAACCTGTCAATCTCCCCCGTCAATTGCCTCAACTTGCCTCAAATTTAAAATATTTGATTTTATTTACATTTTTTATTTAATATAAATTTAATAAAATTATATTAATTAAATTTGATTTTTATTATATATAAATTATAATTTTTATTATTATAACGATGGATTTATAAATAAAAATAATATATTTATAAAATCTATTTTTGATATATCGGAATATTATAAAATCATTTCTTATAAATCAAAAATAGACTATATAGCTTCATATATTCCAAATATAAATATAGTTAAATTACATGGTTCAATAAATTGGAAAATAGAAAAAGATAATATAATATATAATAATTTGCAAAACGAAATAAACGATTATAATAATATAGGAATAGTTTTGCCAACGGATGAGAAATTTAAAAGCACGGTAATAAATAGAATATATTATAGTTCTTTAAGATATTTTTCAGCGGGATTAGAAAGAGAAAATACTTTTTTATTTGCTTTCGGATTTTCTTTTAGAGACGAATATATAAACGATATTATAAAACAAGCGTTAAAAACAAATTATAGTTTGCAATTATTTATAAATTCTTACAGTAATGAAGAATATAAAAGACTTAAAAATGTATTTAATAATTATGTCAATGTTCAATATTTAAATGCAGATAAATTTAAAAATATATGCCATAATAAATATGATTTTGAATATATAAATAAAGAATTAAATAATATAGTAAAAGATTTACAAAATGAATAATGATGATTTATTAAAAATAGGTTATGTGACAGAAATTGAAGGGAGGAGAGTTTCTATTTTTGTCTATAAAGAAAAGAATTCTCAACATATATTTTATAATGGAGAGTTAATAAAAAATGTCGGAGTTGGAAATTATATTGAAATCAGAAAAAGATTTTCAAAGCTAATAGGAAAAATAGATGGCGAATATATAAAAGAAGAGGACGAAGAAAAAAAGAAAAGAAAATTTACCAGAATATTAAAAGTATCTATAAACGGTTTTATTAATTAATTTTGTAAAAAATTACATATCTTTTAATATTTCTTCAGCTTTTAATTTTCCCTTCGGAGATAATATGCAATTAGTATTATCATATTCTATAAACCTTTCTTTATGTAATTTTTTAAGAATATTTTTAAATCTTGAAAAATTTTTGTATTCCAACATATTGCATAAAAAACTATCAGTTTGATTATCTTTATATAGAAGACATAATATTTTATTTTGAGTATCAATTTTAGTATTTAGTATGCGTATTTTTCCATTAACTTCCCATATTATATTATTTTCCTTGCTTATTATTGAGTTTATCAATTCGTTAGCTTTATCAAAATCTATATTTAAAGATAATCTTATTAATTCCGCAAGTATCCATTTAACATTATTAATTAATAAAGTGGCATCCATATAATTCGGGTTTATATGACTTGTGTGTATCATACCTCTTTTATTTCTAATAGCATATAAAGAATATAATAAACGAGGAATAATAATTCTATATTCTACTTGTCCAGACTTATTTTCTAAATTTTTTAATTCTTTTTCGTTAAAATTTGATAATATTTGACATAGAGGAGTATAACTATTATTTAATTTATATTCTATCATCCTTCTACAATTTTCTATAAATTGTCCTATTTCCGTTCCGACATATTTCCAATTTCCCTTTCTATATTCCGTTAATGCTTTTAAATAACATTCTAAAATACTATCCACCAACTCTTCAGGGTATTCATTAATAAGAATATCTTTTATATTATTTATTTCCATTTACCATTTCATCCAAAAGTTTAATTGCTGCTTTCTTGCCAGGTATTGTAAGTTCTATAGTCCATTTTTTACGACTTCCTTTTTTTACTATATTTATTTTTTCTTTACCTAATATCGTAGCAAAAGTTTTACTATCATAACATTCATTTTTATCGCATATCTTTTTTAAATTATTATCATTTCCATTGGCATTTCCTTTTTTAAGGAATAAATAAATTAAAGTTATGTTTCTTAATTTGTCAGCATTATTTTTATTTGGAATATTTTTTAAAATAGAAATATTTCCTTCTTTATCTATATGAACAATTCCGGCATCTATATATTTTTGAATATGCTCATCAAAACTAGTATTTGTGTCAACATTACTAATATCACTATTATTAATCTGTTTATTATCACTTTGATATTTAACCAAATTATTATCCTTAATAAATTCTAAAATAATATTTAAATGTTGATTAACAAAATCTTCATTTCCACTTATGCTAAACTTTCCGTCTTTGTAATTAAATTTAATGTTTGGTAATTTGTATTCTGACATTTTATGCCTCCTTAAAAAATTATTTTTCCACTATGGTTAGATTTAAATTAATGCTAGTTTATCTTATTCAACAAAACATATTTACATTCTAATATAGTTAGATTTAATTTTTCCTATGTTATGTTGTATGATAATAACATGTTTTTATTTTAAAGTCAACCATTTTTATATAATCTTATTCTCTATCTTCAATAATATTTATTTCTTCCTCCGTTAATTGATACAACCCATAAACCAACCTGTCAATCTCTCCATCCAACGCTCTAACCTGCCTCTCTAAAATCTCTTTAGTATTAGGATTATTTTCTCCAACCAACTTCTTATTAATCGCGATTATATTATCTACAAGTTTAACTAATTTATCGTGGACTTCTTTATCCGACTTTTTTGTCAAATCTACTGAAGGCATAGGAATTCTTGAAGTTACAGGGTTATCAAAGTG
>CAKVCG010000021.1 GCA_934725525.1 uncultured Brachyspira sp.
TCCTAAAGAAGAAGATTTTGAAAAAACTATGGCTGATTATCTAACTTTTGAATTTAATATGATAACGCATGGAAAAGGCTATCTTTTCGGATTTGACGAAGAAAAAGAGGAGGAACATAATGAGTAAAGATTTAAAATTATCTTCTTTAGAATGGAAAGAATTTAAACTTAACGATTTATTTGAAAGAATAGAAAAAGGCAAATGCCAAAATACAAATAAGGAAACTAAAGAGAGTATAAACGGCGTTTCTTTTTTATCGGCAACATTAAATAATAATGGAGTAAGCGGTTTTGTAGAGCCTAATTATTTATTACAAAAAGGAAATTGTATAATGTTTGTAAATCAAGGAGACGGAGGAGCGGGCTATTCGGTTTATAAAAAAGAAGATTTTATATCTACTACAAGCAACTCTTTCGGTTATGCAAAATGGATAAATAAATATACGGGATTATTCGTGGCTTCTATTTTGTGCCGTTTTAAAGAAAAATATTCTTTTGGTTATGGGCGAACAGAAAATAGATTAAGAAAAGATAAAGTATTTCTGCCTATAAATTCCAAAGGACAACCGAATTGGGAATTTATGGAAAATTATATGCGAAAAATTGAAGAAAAACAAAAACAAAAAGCTATAAAATATTATTCTGATAAAATAAAAAACTTACAAAATAGCTTAATGAAAAATAAATTTGATTTAAATAATATAGAATGGAATGAGTTTAAAATTGTCGATATATTTAAAAATTATCATGGGAAAAGACTTGTTGAACGAGAAAGAAAACAAGGAAAAATACCGCTTCTTACTGCTGGAGAAGCTAGTAACGGAATTGCATCGTTTATAGATAATCAAGAAATGAAACTTTTTAAAGATTTTATTTCTATAGATATGTTTGGAAATTCTTTTTATCATTATTATGAAGCAACGGGAGATGATAATATTTACTTTTTGATAAATAATAAACTATCTTATAATATTAAACTTTTTATTGTCTCATGTATTAATATGCCAAAAGTAAAATATTCTTATGCTAAACAATTTAGACAAAATAATTTGAATAGAGCAAAAATCATGCTTCCCGTAAATTCTAAAGGACAGCCTAATTGGGAATTTATGGAAAATTTTATGCGTAAAATCGAATATAAAAAATTAAATATTTATTTAGATTATATTAAAAATAAAATATCATATAATTAGCACAATTAGTTATTTTATTCTAAAAACATCCAATTTATTTTCAATCTCTCTATAACCTCTTTCAATTTTTTCAATATAAGTCGAGCTATTTTTTTTAATATTCTCCAAAAAATTTTTATCTTTAATCAAAGGCGTATTTATATTGATATTTAATAGAGAACCTTTTGAAGCAGCATAAATTAAAATATAAGCGGACGCTATATCGGTTATAACTCCCGCATTTCCGTATTTAAGGATAATATCGAATAGAGGAATTAGTTCGTAGGAATATTTGAGTATATTAAAAGGAGTTTCGGTAGATTTTATAGCCGCATTTGAAATCGCTTCTTTTCTTATTAATTTTCCTTCTTCCGTATTTTTAGGCAATTTTATAGCGTCCATAAACATGTTAAAAGCTTCGGCATCTTTATCTACAGTTTCGATTAATTTAATTTTTATTTCTTTAATTTTTTCTATCGCATTACAAAAATTATTTTTTTCTTCTTCGGTTAATTCTTTAAATTTATTTTTATTGATTGTCAAATGCCCAACCATTCCCGCCAATGCGCAGGCTAAACTTCCAATCGTTCCCATTACGCTTCCGCCTCCCGGAGTAGGAAAAGGAGAATCCACTTGATTAATATAATCTTCAAGTTTCATATCGATTAATTTTTCCATGATTTTTCCTTTTTTTAATTTAGGTTTTAAATTTTTTAATTTATTCTATATTAAAATAATATAATTTCCAAATAAAAAAATATTGTCATTACTAAGGTAACGCCAGAAGTAATCCAAATTAGGGTTCGTTAAGTTTTCTTGATAAAAAAGATTTTCTCCAAAGAGCGCATAAACAAACCGCTTGCATCATTTTGCTATTGTATATAATGGGCTACGAAGAAAAGAGGTTATGCATAATTGCATAGCCTCTTTTTGTTTATTTATTTTTCTTAATTCATTTTTTATTGTTTAATGATTTTTATTATTTCAAAACTATATCTTTAGCGAACCATTTTTGAGATATTTCCGCCGCTTTTCCGTCAGCTTTCATTTCGTCCAATATTCTATCGACTTCAGCCAAAAGTTGAGCGTCCGATTTTCTAAATCCTATTCCATAAAATTCTTCGGTTAAAGGACTATTTTCAACGACTACAAAATCGACTTTTTCTTCGGATATATAATATTGAGCCGCCACTTCGTCAATTATAACGGCGTCTATTCTTTTAGCTCTCAAATCCAAAAAAGCGTTTACATTTACATCGTATTTTCTAATTTCTTTAGCTTCTTTGCTTATCGGGTCAGACTGCAAAGCTTCGTCATTGCTTCCCACTTGAACTCCCAAAACTTTTCCAGCCAAATCTTCTTTTGAATTAATATCGTTTCTGTATTTAGGTTTAACGATTACTAATCTGTTGTTAAGATAAGGCTTTGAAAAATTAATTTGTTCTTTTCTCGATTCATTTATAGTGACTCCATTCCAAAGGACATCTATATCTCCTTTATTCAAACTTAAAATCGAGCTTGACCAATCGATTGGTTTAATTTCAAGTTCCACTCCCATACGAGATGCCACTTCTTTTGCCAAATCGATATCGAAACCTACGATTTCTCCCGAACCGTCTCTAAACCCCATTGGAGCAAAAGTGTCGTCCAAACCCAAAACGAGTTTTCCAGCGCCTTTAATTGTTTGAAGAGAATTATCTTCAGTCGAGGTTTTTTCCGAGCAGCCGATAGAAATTAAAACAATAACCGCAATAGAAATAGATAAAATAATTTTGAAAGTTTTTAAGATAGTTGTTAATTTAGATTTCATTTTTTTACCATCCTTTTTAAAATTTAATTAGTATATATTGTATTACTATTTGTAAAAATTTCAAGGGTTTTATAATAAATTCAAAAACAAATTCAAATCTTCTTTACTTGTAATTTTGATATTATTCGAGGAACATTCCACGATTGAAACTTTTCCCGCGTAAGCGCTGTAAATTTCGGCATCGTCTGTAACTATTTTTTTTCCTAATCTTTTTTTATAATTAAAATCGTTTATATATCTTTCCATTGCAACCATATAAATTCTATAACCAAACGCTTGAGGAGTAGCCGCTCTATAAATAAAATTTCTGTCTATAGTTTCTATAATATTTTTTTTTGAATCTATTTTTTTTATTGTATCCGTTATTTTAGAAGCCAAAATTGCAGCGTTCTTTTTTAAAACCTCTTTATACAATTCTTTAATTTCTTTTTCTGAAACTATCGGACGAACTCCATCATGAATAAAAACTATATCTGTTTTAATATTATTATCTTTTATAAATCTCATTGCATTATAAACTGAAAAGACTCTTTCCTTTCCGCCATTGACATAATAAATATTTTTACCGTTTAATATATTTTTATTAATTTCTTTTTTTATATTATTCAAATCTTTTTTTGAACTTACAATTATAATATTATTAAATTTAAATTTTAGCATAGCTTCCAAAGTATAAATAAACAAAGGCTTATTATTTACTTCTATAAATTGTTTTTTTATTTTTCCACCGAATCTCTTTGAACTTCCCGCAATAAGCAAAATTAAAGTTTTTTTAATCATTAATCTTTATTATCCGTTTTATTTTTTATTTCCAAAATTTGTTTTTGACGAGCGATTTTTCTCTCTTCTCTTAATTTCAATCTATTTTTTCTTCTCTCTTCAAGTTTTTCTTTATCTCTGATTTTTTTCTCTTCTTTTTCTTTTTTTCTCTCTTCCAAATATTTTTTTCTTTCTTCATGCATTCTTTTTCGGTTTTCTTTTATCTCTTCGATTTGTCTCGCGTATTTTTCCATTTCCAAATCTATGCACTCTCGTTTCTTTTCTATTCGCTCTTCTCTTTCTTTTATTCTTTGCGCTTTTTCTTCTTCTATTTTCATGAATTTTTCAAGTTTTGAAGAATCTTTAATATTTTTTAATCGGCTTTTCATCTTTACATTATAATCTTTTCGTTTGCCGATATTTTTAGGAAACAACGCGGCGCTTACTCTGTCGGAAAAAAGTTTCGCTCTTAAAATAAATATGTTTTGAGTATTCATATTTATAACCGAACGCCAAGGAGTTTTAAGAATTATAATAAAAGTCACTATTCCAGCCATCGTGTTTGAAAATAAATTTCCGTAGAATACCGACCAATAATGCAAATGACTCGATGTCGCAAGTATAAATATATATCTAAAAAACCAAATCCTTAAAATGCTTATAAATAACGGCACTCTCGTTCTGCCGAGTCCGATTAAAGCTCCTTGGGAAACCATTGTGACGCCGAAACCTATTATTGATAAAGAATATATGGGAAGCGCTCCGTTTGCGATTGCCAAATCTTCAATATCTCTTGTAAATAAAACCGTCATATATTTTGATAGCGGAAGAATTATAGCTATTAAAGTAATTGAAGTTATAATACTCATTATTATTCCCATATAGCATGATTTTTTCGCTTTTTCGGAGTATTGCGCTCCGATATTCATACTCACCATAGTCGTTACCGCGGAGCCGAAAGCCGCTGGCATATTGAAACAGACCGCCGTTATATTATTCGCTATTCCGTTTCCGTTTAGGACAATCTGCCCGTATTTTTCCACTTCGCTATTTATTAGAAAAAATCCGAAATTGCTTAAAAATGTCGTAAGCATAGAAGGAATTCCAATAACCATAAGTTGTTTGAGTATGGACGCGTCAAATTTGAATCCTTTTAATGTCAGTTTGTCTTCGCTTTCTTTAATAAATAAATCGTAATACATCCAAACGCTTATCAAAGAATATGTAGAAAAAGAAGCCAAAACGCTTCCGAGTATTTTTAATTGCAAAAAATAAACATAAATAAAATTAAATATTATCTTAAAAACAAGTAATAAAAGCATTCTTATAAAAGTCGCTTCTGGTTTACCGCTCGCATTCTTCAAACCGTTATAAATCGCCGCCATAAAAGTCATTGGCATAACGAAACTATATAAAGACAAATATTGAAAAACGCTTTCTTTTACTCCTTCCTGCAAATTCATTGAAACCAAAATACTTACGATATATAAAGTCGGTCCCATAGAGATTCCGAATAGAATTCCCGAAACTACAATTTGAGTGGAAACTCTTTTTGCGTTCTTAAAATCTCCGAGTCCGTTATACTGCCCGACTATCGCCATAGCCGCTACTCCCAAACCTTGCGATAATGCCGTCATCATATTTATAATTGGCTCGGCAAAATTGATGCTGCTTGCTATAAGTCTGCCCGCAACATTATTTAGAAAAAGTCCGTCCATAAGCGGAACCATCGATTGAACCAAGCCCATCATAAGAGTAGGAATTGAAAGCATAATGAGGGTATTCTTAATAGAACCATGGAGTATTAAATCGCGTCTCGCCTCTGTCGATTGACTTTGAAAAAATTTAATCATTTTGAAAATTCCTGTTTGTTAACTTCTTATATTCCCAACGCTCGGGTCTTCTATAATCTCTTCTGGAAGAATATATATATTATTATTTTTATTGTTATTATTATGATTATTATTGTAATTATTTCCCTCTTCCAAAGGAGTATAATAATAAAATTCTTCTTCTTCGTTAGTTTCGTTAAATTCGTAATTATCTTCGATTCTTAGGCTTCCGCTTCTTATATGGTCGATAGGGCATTGCAAACTTAAATCCACATTTCCTCCAACCGTGAGCGGAGTCGTATTAATGCAAGTATGATTTCTTGGAAGCCCAGATTCTTTGCATATTTCTATTATAAACACATCGTCTGGGACATTCCAATTAAAATTTCTTTTATTTTCCGAAGTTATATAATTCAAATATTGAAAAGTAGCCAAAGCCGTTGTCGCCCCTCCAGTTACATTATTCGGCAAAACATCGTTTCTGTCGCTTCCTATCCAAGTTATAGTCGCTATTTCATCGTTATAAGCCGCAAACCAGTTGTCTCTATGTTCGCTTGTCGTTCCCGTTTTTGCAGAAAAAGAAGGATAATTAAAATTATAATAACTTGCGCTTCTATAACCTGTCCCACCTTGAGCGATAACTTTTTGTAAAGTAGTATTCAAAAAATAGTAAGAAGACGAAGAAGTTCCGCTTATTTTATGGGGCGTTCTATCGGCTAAAGCGGTGACGCTCAATTCCCTTCCGTTCATATCCAATATTTTGCTAACCATATAAGGCTCGTATTTAATTCCATAATTTGCTAAAGCGCCGTAAGCGGATGCCAAATCCAAAGGACTCATTTCCATAGTCCCAAGTCCAATCGATAAAGCGTTCGGTATATAAGCGTTATCTCCAAAAAATTCTTTAGAATGTTCTATAAAATAAGACAAACCTATATCGTTTAATAGTTTTACCGCAATAGTATTTATAGATTTTGCAAGCGCCGTTTCCAGCGTCATTTCGCCTCTATATTTTCTATCATAATTTCTTGGAGAATATGCGGGCTTTCCTGTTCCTTGCGGATATGTATAATTGGTATCGATTACGGTTGAAAAAGGTTGAGCGCCTCCCTCAAATGCGTATAAATATATAAATGGTTTTATCGCGCTTCCTATTTGTCTTTTCGCTTGAACAGCTCTATTGAATTGATTATTTAAAGTATAACCGTCTCCTCCAATCATAGCGAGTATTCCTCCGTCTTTCGGGTCTATAGAAACCAAAGCGCCTTGATAACTTCTATTTGAAGAGGAAGCTTGAAGTCCTCTTATTTTTTCTTTCATTACCAAATCTGCCGCTCTATAATATCTTTCATTTACAGTTGTATAAATTCTTAAGCCCGATAAAGCGAGTTCGTCCTTATTGAAATAATTTAAAAGTTCCTGCCTCACATATTCGTTTACATAAGGCGTTCTGTTTACCGTCATTTTCCATTGCGAACCTTTAACTTGCTTGCTAATATTTCTATATTCTCCATCAAATAATTCCAGCTCTCCTCTCATTGTTTCTCTATCTATAATATTATTTTTAACAAGCCTTGATAAAATCTGCTCTACTTTTTTTCTGCTATTGTCGGGATTATTTACTATGGAATAATAACTTGGATTTGGGAGCATTCCAACCAAAATCGCGTATTCCAATAATCTGCATTGCCTTAAAGGTTTTAGAAAATAATAATTTGCGGCGGCTTCAAATCCGTAATTTCCATCTCCGAGATAAACCGTATTAAAATACATCGCCAAAATTTCTTTTTTATTGTATCTGTCTTCTATTTCTTTTGCGGCAAACATTTCAAATAATTTTCTTTCAATCGTTCTTTCGCTTTTCGTAAATAATAATTTTGCGAGCTGTTGAGTGAGAGTAGAACCTCCGCCTACAATTCTTCTTGACAAAACAGTTTTTATTCCCAAATAAGCCGAACGAAAATAATTGATTCCATGATGCGAGTAAAATCTCTGGTCTTCCATTAAAAGTAAAGTCTGTTCCAAAAGCGGATTAATATCGTCAATATTAACCACTTCGTAAGAAGGAGGCATATACTCTCCAATCAATATATTATTTCTATCGTAAATTCTTGTTGGAGGCGAATCGCCAAAAGGATTTAGAGGATTAAAATATCTTATTCGTTTTTCGTTTCCTCTAATAACTATTATATTATAATATTCTTCAAGCATTGCCATACTTTGAGTTCTTCTGTCGAGCCAATCTCTATAAATTCCTCCGACAAAATATACTAACCCAAATCCGCATATTGCAAATATAAGAATAATTATAATAAAAAAACTTATTATAAATTTTTTAATTTTTGATTTTTTTACAGTTTTTATATATTTATTTTTTTTATTCACATAAACACCATATTAACATAATATATAGACGTATAACGCTATTATATAATTATATAATAACATTGCAAGTATATTTATGTGGTATAATAATTTAAATTATATGTTCATATTAACTATCAATTGAGTATTGACAAAAAAATAATATAATTTATAATATATTTGATATTAATTAAGTATTTTGGAGTTGTAGCTCAGTTTGGTTAGAGCGCCTGCCTGTCACGCAGGAGGTCGCGGGTTCGAGCCCCGTTAACTCCGATAATTTTTTATTTAATTTATTATTTTATTGAAGATAGGAGATAATTAATGCCTAATATAAAATCAGCTTCTAAAAGATTAAGACAAAATTCCGTTAGGAATTTATACAACAGACAAATAAAAAGTTTTTTGAATACTCAGAGAAAAAAAGTAATTAAAACTATAGAAACAAAAGACAAAAACGCGATTATGGAAGAATATAAAAAATACGCGAGCGCTTTGGATAAGGCGTCAAGAAAATCTATTATTCATGCCAATAGAGCGGGGGCTAAAAAATCGGATATGATGAAGAAAATCAACGCCGTGAAATAATAAATTTTTAAATTTGTTTTGCATTTTTTTAAGCCTATATGTTTTAATGCATATAGGTTTTTTATTTAATATTAATAATTAGATTAAATTAAATATTGAAATTTTATTTTAATAAATTATAATAAAAAAATATAATTAAAAATTAAAATTAGAAAAGAATAAAAATTTTAGGAGTTTTTAATGCTACCAGTAAACGATTTAAGAAAAGGAGACGCTATAATCTTGGACGGAGAAACCTACTTGGTAATGGACGCTCATTTTCATAGGGCGCAGCAGAGAAAGGCAAATGTCCGAACCAAATTAAAAAATATGCTTAAAGGAAATATCGTTGAAAAAACTTTTTCGTCTACCGAAAGCGTAGAAGAAGCGGATATATCTTACAAAAAAGCTCAATATTTATACGAAGAAGGAAACGGTTATATTTTCATGATTTTGGACGATTACGAGCAGGTTCAAGTCGATGCGGAAATATTAGGAAATAATAAATACTATCTTTTGGATAACAGCGAAGTCGATTTGCAATATATTAACGATGAAGTTACAGCGGTTCGCTTTCCAATTCATGTTATTTTGGGAATAGCCTATACGGAGCCAGGATTTAAGGGCGATACGACAGGCTCGACTCTAAAACCCGCAAAACTTGAAACAGGAATGGAAGTGAATGTTCCTTTATTTATAAATATCGGAGACAAAATCAAAGTCGACACGAGAGACGATAGTTATGTCGAACGCGTAAATAAATAATGCTTTATATAATATCAATAATATTCGGTTTGTTTATTTTTATCTCAATATTTTTTCTGCCGATTAACGCGCTGATATATTTTGCGATAATATTATTTATTCTTCATATTATATTTACAAAATCAATAATTAAAACATTTAAAAAAATTTTTTATTTGTTTCCGTATTTTTTGGCGATTTTTATAATTCAATCTCTAAACGCGAGAGGGGAATATTATAAAATATTCGGATTATATATTGATAAAACGGGAGCGGATTTTACGATTATTTATTTTGCGAGAATTTCCTCAGTTCTTTATTTTCTTTCGATTTTCTTTATTGTTATAAAAAAATTAAAAATTCCAAAAAGCGCTTTTTTTGACGAGTTTATAAGAATAAATATTTTTATGAATATAGTAAAAAAATCTTTCTTTTTTGAATTTGGAAAAATAAAAGACAAAAATAAAACTTTAAAAGAAAAATTAAATTTGATAAAAAATTTGATTGAAAATGTTTATAACGATTCTTTTAAGTTTTATCCTTACGATAGGTTTGTTAGTAGGTATAGAAAGTAAAAATTTATTTTGTCAAAATATTACTTTAATACTCAAAAATAATGACTCGTATATGCTCTTATATAGTTTTGAAAGCAGGTAAAACTATCTCTTTTCAATTTGATATTCAATTATTTTTCTTATTCCTCCTTACTATATCAGTATTTGGAATATATTTAAATTCTTTAATAATTTTCTTATTTGAACCTATCGCATGTTTAAAAACTTCTTTATTTACTTAAATTATATTTTTTATTTATATTTTTATAATATTGACTTTGACAAATTAAAATATTATATTATAATATTCTTATGAATAAAAAACCTTTTAATGCATTAAATGATTGTTTTGTTCGGTATTTTTTCACCGACAAAGGCGGAGAGAAAGTTCTTCTTGATTTTATAAACGCAGTTATGATTAGCGCAGACATGAAAACTTTTAAGGCAGTTGAAATCTTAAACCCGTTTAATCTAAAGAGGCACTATAAATATAAAGAGACTATTGTAGATGTAAAATGCATTACTAAAAACGGAACGGTTGTAATTATCGAAGTTCAATTATCGGGCAATTCAAGATTTCCCGAAAGAATACTTTATTATTGGTCTTCTAATTATAGTAAACTTTTAAAGAAAGGCGAAGAGTATGAAGACTTAACTCCTGTAATAAGTATCAATATTCTTAATTTTAATTTGAATAAAAACGATAAAAATGTGCATAGCTGTTATATGATTTACGATACAAAAAATGCAAGGTTGCTAACCGACCATTTGCAAATACATATAATAGAATTAAAAAAATTTAAATTCAAAGATAATGATTTAAAAAAGGATTTAAATTATTGGCTTGGATTTTTCACTACAAAAGATATGGAGGAATATATGTCAGAAATAGTAAAAGAAAAACCTATAATGGAAGAAGCTCACAAGAGATATAATAATTTTATCAGAAGTCGATTAATGATGAGCGAGTATGAGAAAAAAGAAATCTATCAATATGATAAACAAATAACGCTTAAAGAAGAAAGACAAGAAGGAATTAAAGAAGGTAGAAAAGAAGGTATAAAGGACGAAAAATATTCAATAGCAAAAACCTTAAAACAAATGAATATGGATAATGCATCTATAAGTAAGGCTACAGGTTTACCAATCGAAGAAATTGAAAAACTATAATACAAGGAAGCTTATATGTCAGAAATAGTAAAGGAAAAACCTATAATGGAAGAAGCGCATAAGAGGTATAACAATTTTATTAGAAGCCGATTAATGATGAGCGAGTATGAGAAAAAAGAAATCTATCAATACGATAAACAAATAACGCTTGAAGAGAAAAGACGAGAAGGAATTAAAGAAGGCAAAGCGGAAGGAATTAAAGAAGGAATTGAAAAAGGAAAACTTGAAGGCATAAAAACAGGTGAAGAGAATAAAGCAATCTCAATAGCTAAAACCTTAAAACAAATGAATATGGATAATGCATCTATAAGTAAGGCTACAGGTTTACCAATCGAAGAAATTGAAAAACTATAATACAAGGAAGCTTATATGTCAGAGATAGTAAAAGAAAAACCTATAATGGAAGAAGCACATAAGAGGTATAATAATTTTATCAGAAGTCGATTAATGATGTCGGAGTATGAGAAAAAAGAAATCTATCAATACGATAAACAAATATCGCTTGAAGAGAAAAGACGAGAAGGAATTAAAGAGGGCAGAAGATAATGACGAATTGCAACTGCAAAAGCAATGAAATCAAAGAATATGGATATTAATCTTATAAGCGAGTAACTATTGACGAAATTCGTAAACTTAAACCAAATGCCGAAAAATCATAATATATTATAAATCAAAAATTATTAATTTTATTATATTATAAAGTCTTAACCCTATTTTTTAAATACTATTTTATAATTAAGATTATTATCGGAATTTTCTTTATTTAAAAGTTTATCGGCGTTGAATATATATTTAATAGTCATTTTAATAATATAAACTCCTTTATTTCTTTTCAATTTGATATTCAATTATTTTTCTTATTCCTCTTTCTATATCAGTATTTGGAATATATTTAAATTCTTTAATAATTTTCTTATTTGAACCTATCGCATGTTTAAAAACTTCTTTATTTACTCTTTCTTTACTTAAATTATAGTTTTTATTAAATAATTCTTCATATTTATTCCAAAAACTATTTGGATTTCCGACTTCGTAAGAAGTTTCTTTATTTAAAGATTTAAATACTATATCTGCAATTTCTAAAGCGGAATATCCATGCCCAGAACACAAATTAAATATTTCCGAATTATACTTTTTACTTGAAATAATCATTCTATATAATATTTCCATTAAATCGTCAACATATATGTAATCTCGTTTTACATTTTGTGTATTATAAATAGTCGGTTTTATTCCGTTAATAATTTCTCTTATTAAATAACTAGTAAAAGGAGGATACTTTCTTTTAAAATCTTGATGAGGTCCGTAGACATTAAAAAATCTGCATATTATAATATCCATACCGTAGTTATTTGAATAAGATTTGCATATTTGTTCCGCACAATATTTTGTTGTAGCGTATATTAGATTTGGATTAACTTGAATATCTTCTTCAAACTGTTTTTTTGTATTATTATTTTCATAAACCGCAGAAGTAGATGAAAATATTATTCTTTTAATATTAGAACTTCTGCATGAATTTAAAACATTTACTAAACCTGTAATGTTAATATCCAATGCTTTTTGAGGATTTGACTCGCATTCTGGCAATGCCGATATGCCAGCCAAATGCACTATAATATCTATATCTTTTAAATATTTTAAAAAATCCTTCGCTCTTATATCGTCAAGTATAAAATTATTTTTTAGAATATCGTTATCTTCAAAGTTATCTTTATATCCGTATTCTAAATTGTCTAATATTTTTACATTGTAATTTTTTTGTAGTAAAAATTTTGCAAATTCAGAGCCTATAAAACCAGCCCCTCCAGTAATTAAAATATTCATAAATTAAACCTCCACTAATTTTTATATATTACGGTATAAGAGTAATCGTTAATTTTTTCTCTTTTTATAAAAAGCTTATTAGGAAAAATAAAATATAATAAACAAAATTTAATTATTTCAAATCCTTGTTTAAACATTTTGGCATTGCTTATTTGGTCGTCTTCTCTCCAATTTATAGGAAAAAAGCTATATTTTAGTTTTTTCCAAGAAATATATAGAAGCATTAAGTTATTAAAAGTTAAACTATTTGGAAGAATTTCTATATAAAATTTTGATTTTAAGAATTCTAATTTAAACATATTCAAACCAGAACCCATATCATACACAGGCTTTTTTGATACTATAGAATATACGGTATTCAAAACATGATTTCCCGCTATTCGTATAAATGAATAACCTTTTATTGTCGCACCTTTCATAAATCTTGCGCCTAAAAAAGCGTCATATTGAAACGCCGTTTTATCTTTTATATACGAAATTATATCTTTTATACTTCCTTGGTCGTCTCCATGAAGAACTATTATATAATCGTAATTATTTTCTATCGCGTAATTAAAAGCGACTTTATGCGAACCTCCCAAACTAACATTTTCTTTGTTTTGTATTAATGTAGTTTTTATATTGTTTAATTTTTTTAGCGATTCTTCCGCAGATTTTAAAGAATTGTCTTCGCTTATATTATCGACTATTAAAATCTCGTCAAAAAGTTTTTGAGTGTCTTCGTCAAATTGAGATATTACTCTTGATATTTGTTTTTCGCAATTATACATTGGTATAAATATAAGTATTTTCATTTATCCTCCGTTTTCTTTAATATATAAGTTAGCTATGCAGTTAATACTATAAAATTAATATTTATAATATATTATCTTTATAATTTTTCAATATTTCAACATATAAATGCATATCTTAAACTTTATTAAATTATTTTGAAGTTATATTTTATTGACTTATTTTTAGTAAAATGTTAATATAGTTATATGAATAAATACGAATTTAATAAAAAGTTAGAGAGTATTGGCGTTAACAAATATATATTTCAGCAATATTTAATTGAGCTATTAAATTTTAAAAATTATTGTAAAAATAATAATATTCCATATATTATAAATTTTCACAAGAGAAATCATTTATATAATAATTCAATAATAACAAATTTAGTTATAGATAGAGATATCAAGATTACCAACATACTTATAAAAAATAATAAAAATAATTATTATATAGCAAGTATTGAAAATAATGATTATAATTTATACGACACGACTATAAAAATTGCTGATAATTATGGCGAAACGCATAAAAGCAAAATTCGTAGAGGAGAAAGAGTAAAAGATGCTAGCATAGTTTTAAAATATATAGAATATAAATACATAAAGAATATATACTATGAAAGCGATAATATCAATAAATATTACGGTCAGAATAGATTTATAATGTATATACCGTTTTTAGAAACGCATAAATATAAATGTTCCTGTTCACAAAATACATGCTATTGCAAGAAAGCAAAATATAAATATATAGCTCCGTTAAATATTTATAAACAAAATAATATCTATATAATAGATATTATAACTATATTTAGACTTGATAAAGATAGGACTAATAAATATCCAATAAATATATAAGAGGTATCAATTATGTTTGAATTTAACGAAGAAAAAGATATAGACGAATTAGAAGAATATATAAAAAAGAACAATAACGATATGCCAGCGGCGTATTATATTAATACCGATGTAATAGAAAATTTTTTGAAAGATGAAATAGTTTTTACGCCTTTTGTAGGCAGAGTTAAATACGAAAAAAATTCTGATAAAAGAAAAGAATATTTTTTTGATAAAATTGACGCTACCGAATATAGAGATAAGATTAAAGAAAAAATATTAAAAGTTAAAGATAATATAAAAGATATAAATGTATTTAAAAATAAATTCAAAGAATTTAAAAAATCATATAGTTCAGTAATACCAAGCGAATTAATAAATAAAGCTATGTTAATAAAAGATAATAATCCAGAATATACAAAAGATATAGGAAAATTTTTATTTGAAAACGGTATAATATTATTTGTTGAAGAACCACCAGATAAAGATTGGAAAAGATTAGACGGTTTTTCTTGTTTTTTTAACGATTACCCCGTTATAGTAATATATAAAAAAGAAGATAAAAGAAGAATGTTATTTACTATAATGCATGAAGTATATCATTTAATATATAATGAAAATGAAGATAACGCCGATAAATTTGCAGGTTGCTCTCTTCTTACGATAAAAGATTTAAAAAAAGAATATGGCGAAGATTATATTCATACAATGAAAGAAGATGAAAATAATGAAAACTATAAAAATATAGCGAAAAATTTATGCAACAAATATGATATATCGGTAGAAGCGGCTACCAACACTTTAAAAAATTATAATATTCTTAAAAAAGAAATAAACGAATATAAATCATATTTTAAAGATATAAGAGAAGGAGTTGAAGATAATAGTTCAGAAATACAAATAAAGCCTATATACGATTTTATAGATTAATATTAATTAAACGCTATATACAATTCAATACGCCCATTTCTCAATTTTAATAACCCAAGCGCCCGTATATTTTGCAGCCTCAATTCCCGCATCGCTATCTTCAAAAATAACACTTTCTTTTGGCAAAACATTAAAATAATTAATGCATTTCAAAAATACTTCGGGGTTTGTTTTTCGCAATTATACATCGGTATAAATATAAGTATTTTCATTTATCCTCCGTTTTCTTTAATATATAAGTTAACTCTCCCATTAATATTGGAAAATTAATTTTTTTAATAAAAGGTATTAAGTGAAGAACGGTAACCGCTTGTGATATTAAAAATTGTTTATAATCTTTGGCTATTGAATATAAGAAATTCAAATTAACAATTTTTACGCAAGGATAAGATTTTATAACTTTAAACCCAGTTAACTCCGCTAATTTTTCCATACTATTTTTATTAAAATATACCAAATGCTCCAACATATATCTATGCCATTTACTTTTTAATAATTTTGCAGTTAATGAATTGGTATTAGGAGTAGTAATCATACAATACCCCCCCCCCATTACTATTTGTAGTATTTAATAGTCTATTGACAACTTTCATAGTAGATATTGGGTCTTTAACATGTTCTATTACATCGCACATAGTTATTAAATTAAAATAATTATTTTTAAAATCGCATGTTTCTAATGTCCCATTATAAATTTTTTCTTTTCCAAATTTATTTTTAGCTATAGAACTTGCATATTCAGATATTTCTATACCGTATGCATTAAAACCTAATTTTTCGGCTTCTTCTAATAAAAAACCTGTTGCCGTCCCGATATCTAATATATTTCCATTATTTACATAAGGAATTATACTATTTAAAATATGTTTAAATGTGTTTCTTTTCATGTTAGACACTTCAACCGTTTCGCCTTCTCCAATTCCCCATGAAGAAAAATATTCTCTGCTATATATGTTATTTATTTCTTCATCTGTTGGAAAAGGATACATAAATTGAACTTCGCAATTTGGACATTTAATTATATTCCTTTTTTCTACGAAAGATTTTATTTTCATCTCTCCTTCATACCCACATAATATACATTTAGATTTTTTAATTACTCTCATAATTTATCTCCTATTTTTATATATAAAAAAATAATTAATTTTATAATTTGCTCCATTCTTCCAAAGCTAATCCCGCCAAAGCAAGCATTAATATAGAATTTTTTTTATTAAGTTTAATCATATAGCCCATAGCTCTTATATAGCATATAGCTTCATAAAAATATATTATTTTTAATTCTAAAGTTCCAAATTTATCTTTTATATAATTTTTTAATAAATTAAATATTTCATTATATTTTAAAGTGGAATAATCGGGATATTCTATATTATTTTGTTCTACTAAAAAATTATCTAAACTTTTTACATATTCGTATTTGCCATGTAAAGATTGAAAAAGTTTAGAATATTCGGCAAAAACATTATTATATCTTGGAGCTGGGTCTATTATTATATAATTTTTACTGCTATCTACCAATATATTTTCTATAGTTAAATCGCCATGAATATAACTAATGTCATGTTTTAAAGAAAAGTGAAAATATTTTAATTCTTCAAGCATATTTAATATATTAGGCAATTTTTTATTATTAACCGTTATATATTCGTATTTGGCTATATCTTTATATTTTGGATTTGAGCAGATAAAATTTATATTGTTTAATATATGTTCTTTGTATATAGAATTTATAATTTCATTATTATCTAACTTTTTAAAATTTAAGTAATTAATATTAAGTCTATCTATAATTTCTTTTATGATTTCAAAAGAATTATTGGCTTCTATATAATGTATAGCCGTAAAAAAAGTTTCGCCGTTTGCAAAATATTCCATGTCATAAGAAAATAAATTATCTTTATCTA
>CAKVCG010000022.1 GCA_934725525.1 uncultured Brachyspira sp.
TTAATCAAAAATTACATACAATAACTAAAGTAAAAAATAATACAATTCATAAAATTAAAATATTGACATTATAAAAAATTTAAAATAAAATTATCGCCTATAAAATTAAAATAAAATTTTAAAAGTTTAAAAATAGGATTTACAAATGAAAAATTTATTGATTTTAATAACTTTATTTTTATTGGTTTTTGTTTCATGCGATAATCAAAAATCTAAAAATTCTTTTAAGGAAGGAGAGATAGCGATAACTTTGGGAGGCGAACCGAGAACATTAGACCCGACTTTAAACTCTTTAAGTTTCGGCTCTGTTTATATGATTCATTTTTTTGAAGGTTTGACTAAAAAAGACAGCTCTGACAATATTGTAGAGGGAATGGCGGAAAGTTGGGATATATCTAAAGACGGATTAAAATATACTTTTCATTTAAGAACAAACGCTAAATGGAGCGATGGAAAATCCGTTATCGCTTCCGACTTTGAATACGCTATAAAAAGAGCGGCTAATCCAGAAACGGGAGCGTCTTATTCGCATATGCTTAATGTGATAAAAAACGCGAGTTTGGTAATAAGCGGAAAAGCTGAAGTTGACGATTTACAAGTTAAGGCTTTAGACGATTATACTTTGGAAATCGTTTTGGAAAATCCAGCGCCTTATTTTTTGGAATATATATCCGTTAGCAGTCCTTACTTTCCCGTGCGAAAAGATATTGTCGAAGAGTTTGGAGACGAATGGAGCAGAAAACCTGAAACATATATAGTAAACGGACCTTATATTATGACTGAAAGAAAAACCGATGAAAAAATAGTTATGGAAGTTAATCCGAATTATTACGCTAAAGACGATATTGTAGCGAAAAAAATAACGGTTGTCATAATGAGCGATTCCAATACCGCTTTGGCTGCGATTAGAGAAGGCACTATATTATTTTCATATTTGGAAGCTCCAATGGGAGAGATTCCGACTTTATTAAAAGAAAATTATCTTCTTCAAGAACGCGGATACGGAATATTCTTTTTAGAAATGAATACTTTAAAAGGAGTTTTGACAAATAAAAATATAAGAAGAGCTTTGGCTATAGCTTTCGACAGAAATTATATAATATCGAATGTAATTAAAATGGACCAAATACCCGCTGGGGCTTTCGTTACTACGGGAATGAAAGATTATGACGGCGGAGATTTTAGAGAAAACGGCGGAAATTATATCGATGTCGATAATTATCAAAAAAATATCGAAGAAGCTAAAAGATTATTTGCGGAAGCGGGCTACCCGAACGGAGAAGGTTTTCCCGTTTTGGAATTGAGAAGCACTCCGGGATATTTTACGATTATATGCGAGGCGATACAGGAAATGTATAAAGATAATTTAGGAATAGATATATTTATAAAGTCGGAAGAATATAATACGACTTATCAAGCTATGGTTCAGAAAGATTACGATTTGGCAAGAAGCGGATGGAACGCAGATTTTAGCGACCCTATGTCCGTTCTTAATTTCTTTTCAAAGACAAGCGCGGTAAATCATACGGGATTTGCAAACGATGAATTTTATAGTTTAATGGAATTTGCCTCAAAAACTCAAAATCAAAAAGAAAGAATGGAAGCCTTGCATAAAGCGGAAGATATATTATTCGATTATATGCCCGTAATACCTTTAATTTATAAATTAAATCCTTATATGATAAATCCAAAATTGAACGGAGTAGTATTTAGCCCTTTGGGAAGATATAGATTTAATTACGCTTATATTGAAAAATAAGAAATTTATCATCTATTGTAATACAATAAGACGATGCGATTATGCATCGTCTTTATTATTTTTTTACTTAAAATTTAATCGTCCGTTTTTTGTCCCATAAGCTGTCCGCTGCCAGATATAAACAACTCCATCATATTGTTTAATTTTATTTTGTAATTGCCAAATTCTTTTTCAATATCCGTAATTAAAGCCTTAGGATAAGAACTTTTAAGCGTATTTTGGACGGCGTTTGGCAAAACTGTCGGCGGAATCGGAGTATAATCGCTGTCTATACTTTCCCATTCTCCGTTTGGAAAAAATTTTACTTCCACTCCGTTATTTAACTTCGCTTTGAATTTTCCATCGTCTCTTTCCACTTTGAATATTTGAGCGTTTGGAAAAGTATTTTGTATAAAACTTTGAGCGGGTTGAGGCAAAGCGGAAATTGGCACTACCATATCGGCAAACAAAACCGAAGCGAATAATAAAGCGACCAACAATGCAAATATTTTTCTTATTTTTATCATAATGAAATCTCCTTAATTTTTATTTTATTATATATAATAACAAATATTTTGGCAATATATAAAATATTTTCCGCTTATTTCACTTATTAATTCTTACATATTTAACAATAATAAAGCATATGAATTGTTTTTATTAATTAAAATCATAATATAAACTATATCTATCAATCGAATATTTTGCGCCGTAAAATACCAAAGCTATATAGTATTTATCCTCGCTTTTGAAATCGATGGGCAATTTATTTTTTGATTCTTTAATATAATTATAATCTTTATCGAATAAAATTATATCAATATCTTTTTTGTATTCTACAATAATATTTATCGAGGCGTCTATATCGGTTTTATTTTCTATCAAATAAAAATCTATATCGATTATATTTTCGTTTTTCAAATAAGGTTTAATATTTTCGTCTATTGCGATTTTTTCGTTATAATTTTTAAGAAAATATCCGTAAATAATTTGTTTCGGATAATCAATCGTATTTGTGCTTTGAAAATTGTCGTTAATTTCCGTTTCGGTTTTATTCATATATTCGTTTTTGAAACTAAAACTTATATTATAATTGAATTCGTTTTTTGATTCGGAAGTCAATTTGAAAAATAATTTATCGCTTCTTAAAATCAAATCTTTCATTTCAATATTGCCGTTATAATTTAAAATATCTTTAGTATTTATTTTGAATAAAGATTTTTCGACGTTTTCGTCCAATATTTCAAAATTGATATTATTACGATTTTCCGCTTTTATAGAAAAATCCATGATAAATCCGTTGGTAGGGCTTATATTATAATAATCTTTGTCTTCAAATCCTAAATTCGCCTTTACCAAAACATTGGAATCTATGAATTGGGCGTATTCGGGGCTATCGTTCGATTCTATTTCGTTTTTTTCAATCGTATTATTATTTTTATTGCAAGAAAAGCTTATTAATGAAAATATTATAAATATTATTTCTTTTATATATCGTTTTTTAAAATGCATAATTTCTTTTAATTATTTTTCTTAATTTATATTCTATTTCTATTCTCGAGATACTATTTTTAAATAACGCAAAAATTCTTTATCTTCGCATATAGTTTTGCCTTCGTCATCCGATAATTTAGCGACTGGTTTACCATTAACATTTTGAAGTTTCATTACTATATTAAGCGGTTTCGCTATAGGATTAAAATCGTTCATAATAAAAGTGCCTATTCCAAAAGTCACATTTGTTTGATTTTTAAACTCTTTATATATTTTATAGGCTTTGTCGAAATCTAAACTGTCGCTGAATAATAGAGTTTTCGTCATTGGATTTATTCTTAACTTTTTATAATGATTAATAACTTTATAGCCCCATTCTATAGGATTCCCAGAATCATGTCTTATTCCATCGTAGAGTTTTGCAAAATATAAATCGAAATCTTTTAAGAATTTATCTGTTCCCAAAGTGTCGGATAAAGCTATTCCCAAATCGCCCCTGTATTCATTAACCCATGACTGGAGCATAAATTTTTGACTCTCTGCAAGTCGCACTTTATCCAAAGCTTGCCCCACTTGATAATATTCATGAGCGTTTGTTCCTACCGCCAATATGCCGTATTTTTTTGCAAAATAAACATTGCTTGTGCCCACAAAACATGACTTTGAAATTTTTTTCTTCAAAATATTTATAGCTTTATCCTGCCATTTAAAAGAAAATCTTCTTCTTGTGCCGAACTCCGAAAATTTAAATCCGTTATTTTCTTTATGCATCGGAATCAATTTATTTTCAATTTTTTCAATTAAATTTTTTTCGCCCTGTTTATAAACTAAATCTTTTTTATTTTTTTTTATAACGGAATAATGATAATATATTTCGCTAATCATAGACAAAATTGGAATTTCCCATAATATGGTTTGATACCAAGGTCCCTCTATTTCTACCGTTAGTTTATTATTGTCGAACAAGGCTTTTATATGCTCTTCCAAAGGCTTATATAATTTTAGAAATTCTATATAGTCTCTTTTTATGAATCTTAAAGAAGACAGATAATCCAATTCTTCTTTATTGAAAGATATATTGCAGAAAAGTTTTATTTGTTTCAGTAACTCTTTATGCATTTCATAAGTCCAGTTTAATATATTTCTACTTTTAAAAACATAGCGAACCCATACATTTGAAAATTGTCTTAAAGCGCATTGTTGCATAGTGAATTTATATAAATCCGTATCGAGTAAACTGATTATTATAGGTTTCATAATAAAAATCCTTCAATCTTTATCATTCTTACTTATGATTTTAGAAATTCTATAAAGTCTATATATGCCTGAAATGAAACCGAAGAACATTCCGATTATAAGAAATAGGGGGGAGCTGTTTAACTTTTTATCAATATAGTAACCTACTAAACCGAGACCCAATATCATGCTGGCAAATTCGATGCCAAGAGAGGCATATTTTATACCGTTTTTTAAATCTTTATTTTCCATAGTTTTCGTAATTTAAGGGCGTAAAAATTAATGGGTTTGCATTTTCCGAAGCTATTTTTAATTCATATTCGAATACCCCCGTTTTTGCATTACCTATAACCTCTCCTTTTTTTAAATCTTTATTTTCCGATACAAAAGAAGTTGCGAGCCCTCTGTAAGTGGTTATTATTCCAAGTCTATGATAAATTATTATGGTAAAACCGTCATTATTATTGTATGTAATGCTATGAACCGTTCCAGCCGCCGTGCTTCTTATTAAGGTTCCCGCTATAGTTTCAAACACTATACCTTTAGATATTAAAGAATCTTTTTGATAGGGCATAGATATGACGGCATTTCTAGAATCTATTGGTAAAATAGACGGTATAGATTCCAAAGCTCCGTTTTTTGAATTTATATTCGCCATTAGTTCTTCTAAATAATTTTTTAATTTTTCAAATTCTTCTGCTCTTGTATTTATATATACGGATTTATCCGTAAAGTCGTTATTGGTATTATCGGAGCTATATATTCCGTTATCTCTTTTTACATTGTTAATCATATTTATCATATCATCTCTATAATAATTGTTAGTAATTATGGAATTAAATATATTTTCAAAAGAATTTATCTCTTCCAGTTTATCGTTATAACTTCCGGACAGTATTTCTATTTTGTTGGCTATTATGGTATTTTTTGTTAAAAAAGAAAAAGTTATAAATAAAGCGCCAGATATAATAATTACGAATATAATAATAGAATATACGGGTAAGGATAATGTTTTGGTTTTATTTTTCGAATGAGGCACAAACATAAAATAAAGTTTATGAGTAAGAAATTTTTTAAGTTCGTCCGCTTTTTTTGAAAATTTGGATTTTTCTCTTATATATTTATAATTTCTTTTTTTCTTTTTATTTTTATACATATTATAATTTATTTTAACCGCAATATTAAATTTTATCAATATTAGTTAGCGTATGGCTTGTTAATAAATACAAAATAAACGAGTAAATTAAGCCTATTTTAACGGTTTATCGATTAAATATATAAATCCAATAGAGCTTCGTATATTTTTTTAGATAATTCTCTTAAAGCTTTGTTTCCTCCAAGTTTCCAATCATGAATAAATCCCGCTTCAACCACTACGGAAGGCACATCTTTAATAAAATTTTTTTTATTATATTCGAATTCAAATTCATCTCCCAATACTATTAATCCTCTTATGGATATTCCTTCTCTTATTAAATTATTTCTGTCATAAAAATTCCATACGGTTTCTGGAATATATCTGTCGAAAGCTATAGTTGGAGATACTTTATAATTCTCTTTCATTTTTTCCGATATTTTATTTGCTATTTGCATAGAGGCGTTAAATTCTCCATTATAAGGACTTACTATAACATGAAAACCTTCCGTTTTTGCTCTTCTATTCGTATACGGCATATAGTCAAAATGCAAGCTTAATAATAAATCATAATTATTATCTATAGCGTAATTTCTTATCGCATATAATTCTATGGTTTGATACTTCGTTAAATTTTCTATTCTATTATTATTATTATGTTTGACTTTTGTGTCGTATATCCCTAAAAGTTTTTCATAATTATTGGTCATATATTCTTTTATAGGTCTTGAATAATAATCTCCGTCTCTGCTTAAAAGATACTCAAATCTATCATCTTCATCGAGTATAGCGGTTAATTGTTTTGCCAATCTTAAAGTCATATAATATTCATAACCCAACCAGCCCACGTTCCCCTTTGTCGCCGCATTATGTCCTGGGTCTATTAATATTTTAATTTTATTGTTTTTTAATTTTATATTATTAGTTTTATTTAAATTATTATAGTTTGTAGCTTCGCTTTCTTCCTTAATATTATTGGCTTTAATTATTAAGGAAGCGAATGCCACTATTATTAGGAGTATAATAACCGCTGAAAAAATTATAAAATGATTTTTATTTTTCATTATTATTTTAATATTCGGATTTTTTTATAGTAAATTTATATATGTATTGACTTTATATTATGATTATATATACTTTAATTATATAGAATAATATAATTAGGATATATAAAATGAAACGATATTTATCTAAACCGATGTTATTTTATAATCAATACTCTTTTCCCGAGCATTCATAATCTATAGTATGCCGTGAGCATATTCAAACAAATTGAGAAATAGTAATTTTTATTATTATTTTCTTTATTCTTTTTATTATTAATAAAATATTTAATTTATTAATAATGCAATTATTTAAATTAATTTTTAAGGATTTTATATGTCTAAAATATTAGTTGAATTTATAAATACTTGTCCTACCTGCGACAGTTATTCGGAGTATTTAAATGAACTTCAAAAAACATACGAGGATAAAATGGAATTAAGAATATATTATGCTGGTAAAGATTTTGATTATATACAAAAATATGGAATTATAGATAGAGGAACATTAATAATAAACGGAAAAAATAGATACGAAATTTTAAATAAAAAACTTATAGAAAAAGAAATAAAAGCGGCTATAGAAAATATAAATAATTAGGTAAAATATGGTTATGCATTTTTTATATGTATTTTGGGACTTTCTTGTTATAAGTTCAGAGTGGATAATAATCAGTTTAATTTTATCTGGAATAATACATGCCTTCATAAAACCTCAAAAACTTCAGAAGCAAATAGGAAATAAAAAAATATCGTCTATTATAAAAACTACGATATCGGGCTGTTTATTACCTATATGCAGTTGCGGAGTTCTTCCTCTTGCTTTAAGTATATATAGAACGGGAGCGTATTTGGGACCGACTTTATCATTTCTTGTGGCGACTCCTATAATAAATCCAGCGGCTATAATAATGGCTTTCGCTATGCTTGGCAAGGAAATTGCAATTATATATGTTATATGCGGAGTATCAATTCCAATAATAATAGGAATACTAGGAAATTTATTTGGCGGAGAGGAGTTAATATCGAAAGAAGTTTTGAAATTGCAAGATATGAATATCGAAATACCCGAAAATAATTATATTGATAAAACTAAATGGTATAAAAAGTTATATTATGGCATTATTTGGGGATTCAATACGCTTGGTATAGAAATAAGCAGGTTTATATTGGTAGGAACTTTTTTAGGAACATTATTAATAATTGTAATACCTCAATCTTTTGTAATGCAATATTTAAGCAATCCAAGACTTGTGTCTATTGTAGGAATAACAGCCATAGGATGTATAATGTATGTATGCGCGTTAGGACATATTCCTTTTATAGCGGCTTTAATATCTGCTGGAGCTTCGCCTGGCATAGCAATAACATTTTTAATAACGGGAGTTGCAACGAATATATCGGAATTGATTAGCATATATAAACTTATAGGCAAGAGAAGTTTATTGATATATATTTTATCTATGCTTTTCTTTGGAATATCTATAGGATATATAACGAATATTTTATTATTTGACAATTTTACTCCAATATTTAATTTGTCAAACGCAAAAAGACAAATAGAGATAGCTAATAATATAAATATAATTTTTCCCGTATGGTTTAAAAATATATGCGCCTTTGCCGTTTTATTTATGGGTATTTATTCTTGGTTTATAGTTGTAAAGAATAAATTAAAAAGTATTAGAGGAAATATATAAATGAGAAATCTATTATTTATAATATTAGGCATATTTATTGTGTGTTGCAAATATAATAATAAAAACAATAAAGAGAATTTGGATGGCATAAAAAATATAGAATTATATAAAGAATATTTGAATAAGTATAACGATAAAGAAATATTAACTTTTTTAGAAGGAGATTTTAGCGGAGATAATATATCAGATTTAATTATTATATACAGAGAATCGAATAATTCAAATAAATTAATAGGAATATATACGGATGAAAAAGGAAAAATACTTATAACAAATCCTATACCTGCGCCTATAGAAAACTATATTATTAAATTCTACAATATAGACGAAATTGAACCTTGCGAGTTTTTGGTTTCGGGACAGAAAGGAGCTAATATAGGTTTTGCGGTATATAGACTTGAAAACGGAGAGTTTATTAGTTTATTTGAAAGCGGAATGGAGAGATGTTGCTAATAATTTGCATATTTATAAATAAGTATGTAATTATAATAAAAAATAATTTTTATAAAAAGGAGATTTAAAATGACACTTTTAAAAAGAAAATTTTGGGAAGTCCAAAGAGTTTTCGCAGTTTTAACGATTGCATTATTTAGTATTTTTGCAATCGTATCATGCGCAAAAGAAGAAGGCGGTAGCGAAAATGCTATTCCGCAAGATGTTCAAAGTTTGGTTTCGGGATATAATCTTGAGCCTTTAAGTAAAGAAGATAGCGATTATGTTATCAATTTGGGTTATTATGATTGCGACCATATGACTGCGGCTTGCGTTGGAGAAGATACGGGAATATTTAAGGCTTTGGGCTTAAAAGTATCCGTTACGGGAAACGGTAATGTTCCCGAAGCTATGAGCGCGGGAAAAATGGATATAGCCTACGCTTCGTTTAGGACGACTTTAAATGCCGTAAAAAATAAAGTTCCGCTCTTTATAGCGGCTGAAAATCATACGGGAGGAGCGGAATATTTTGTCGTAGCTAAAAATATAGATAATCCTCAAGATTTATTAGGCAAAAGAATTTCTATGGGGGCTAATGCCGAAACGGAGAATTTAAATTGGGCTGAATGGAGCGCAGATTTGAATATTCCGAGAGATACAAAATATTATGAAAATTTTTCAATGAGCGATTCCGATTCTTATTTTGCTTTTAAGTTGGGAAAGTTGGACGGTTATGGAGCTTGCGACCCTTGGGGTTCTATGGCAGAATATGAAGATACGGGAAAAATATTAGTAAGACAAAATACCGACAGAGAGATAGACGGACATGGCACTTGTTGTAAAATATGTATGAATTATAATTTTGCAAAAGCTCATCCTAAATTAGCCGAAAGAATATTGCTTGCTCATGCTATATCCGTAGAATATATGTATTTGCATCCGTATAAAGCCGCCGAGATATTCGCAAAAAATTATAATGTTCCTTTAGAAGTAGGGCTTATGACTTTATGGAAAAAATTAAACGAAGAAGGCAGAACTATTACATGGAAATTAAATAGAGAGTATGTTTATAATCAAATGAAAACAATGAGACGATTAGGAGTGAGAAACGATATTAATCAGTTAAATATAGACGATTACATTGATTTATCATATTTTAACAACTCTGGCGCTAAAGACTTCGATAAATTTATAGAAGAAGAAGTTAACCCAATATTTCCTTTAGGTATGAGTTATGAAGAATGGAGATCAAAAGCGGTTGAGATAGATGATATAGTTGAAAAAACTGGAGTTTAAATAAACTATTAAATTTACAAAAATTATAAAATTAAAATATTAAAAAACAGGAGATTAAATTATGAGACACTTAAAAAACATTATTATTGTTATATCGCTAATTATTATGGTCGTTATAATTAACGGTTTCAATAAAAAAAGCGATTCTGAAAATTTAAAAATAGCTTCAAATATTAATACTAATAAGATAGTTATAGCTTGCGGAACGGACGCTTCTGGTATGTTGATGTCCTATATATTAAAAAATAAAAATGCAAATATAGAATTGTCTAATTTCGATTATACCGAGCTTATGGATTGTTGCGGCGCTCAAGCCGAATTTGCGTTTATGTCAGGTAAAGTCGATATGGCGGTTCTTTGCCCAGATGCATCCGCAAAATTTTTGGGAGTGGACACTAATTATTTTATTGTAGATTCTATAGTCCGAGGCTCTAATATACTGGTTTATTTTGACGAAAGTTATGAAAATGTAGACCCTAAAAATATAGGATATATGAATAAAAGATTATTGCAAGAATCTATTTTAAAATCCGTATATCCTAATGCGTCTTACTATCCAATGCTTTCTACCGCTTTGCCTTACGCGTTGGCAAAAAAAGAAGTTGACGCCATATTTACCGATATAATTTTGGCTTTAAAAATTAAAAACGCTAAATTTAAAATGATAAATACGGATAAAGTAGATTATTATTTAGTAGCTTCAAAAAAATTAAAAGGCTCAGATACGCTTAATAATTTTATTAAAGCTTATAATAACGCCGTTGACGATATTCAAAACGATAATATTTTATCGGATATGATAGGAAGCTATTTGAGTATTTCGGATTCTAAAGGAGAAACTGATATATGGAAGAAAATGAAAGTTCGATTCAACAAAATAAAAACAGAACTATAAATTTGGGAAATGCGGGCGGCAGCCCTTTAATGAAATTATACAGTTTTTCCGTATTGATTCTCATTATGATTGTATGGTTTTTTCTCGCTAAAAAAATAGATAATAATCTTTTGCTTCCAGATTTTATATTAATGTGCAAAGAATTTTTTCGCTCTTGGATTGACCCTGCGACAGTTAGTAATTTATTAATAACTTTGAATAGAGTTTTTAAAGGATTTATTATAAGTTGTATTATAGGGCTTCCTTTAGGACTTATAATGGGATATTCAAAGCGAATGCTACTTGCAATATCGCCCGTTATAAATTCTATTAGGCAGATACCAATAATGGCTTGGGTTCCTTTATCTATAGTGTGGTTTGGACTTGGAGACGGTCCGACAATATTCTTAATAACAATGAGCGCTATATTTCCGCTTATAATAAATACTATAGACGGAGTTAGAGGCATAGATGTTAATTATATTAATTCGGCAAGAAGTATGGGAGCTAATAATATGAATATAATGATAGATATTATACTTCCTGGGGCATTGCCTTCTTTTTTGACGGGATGCAGACTTGCTTTAGGGTTAGGTTGGATGAGCGTTATATGCGCCGAATTTATAGCTACAAGCAAAGGATTTGGATTTATATTAATCGAAGCTCAGCAGAGACTTGAAACGCCAAGATTATACGCTCTTATGATAATATCGGCTATTATAGGATTTACTATGGATAGAATACTTCTGTTTATAGAAAAAATACTTACTTCATGGAGATTTAAATAGGAAATTGATATATGGCTATTCTTAAAGTTGATAATGTAAGCAAATCTTTTAAATCTAAAAAATCTCAAAATGTGGAAGTATTAAAGAATATTAGTTTTGAAATAGAAAAAGGCGAATTCGTGACTTTGCTCGGTCCTTCGGGATGCGGTAAAACAACATTGCTTACTATGATAGGAGGTTTTCAGCAAGCCACTTCGGGTAATATTTATCTTGAAAATAAAATAATAATAGAACCTTCTTCGGAAAGAGGCTATGTGTTTCAGAATTACGCTTTATTTCCTTGGATGACCGTAGCTAAAAATATACTCTATTCTTTAAAATTTAAAAAAATGACTAAAGAAGAAAAGAAAAATAGATTAAAAGAATTATTAAATATGTCTCACCTTAACGGGCATGAGGATAAATATCCAATATCTTTATCGGGAGGAATGCAACAAAGAGTCGCAGTAGTTAGGGCTTTAGCGTCTAATCCTAAAATATTATTACTTGACGAACCGCTTGGAGCTATAGATTTGCAATTAAGAGAGCATATGCAAAATGAATTATTATCTTTAGTGAAAAGCGGAGACAATACGGTTTTAATGGTGACGCATGATGTTTCCGAAGCCGTATATTTGAGCGACAGAGTTATAATTATGAGTTCAAATAAAGGCTCTATATTGGCGGATATAAAAATAAATATGAATCATCCGAGAGATAGGGAAAGCAAAGAATATTTAGAATATATTATTGAACTTACAAATAATTTAAAAAAAGCTTTTTCAAAAAAAGTTATGGATTAAATATCGTTTGTTCTTTTAATATAGATAATTTAATTTTAAACAAAGGAGAATAAAAAATGAAAGTAGCTTATGTATTTACAAGCAAGAATTCGCATTTAATTTTGGATAAGATGATTATTCCTCAATTATTAAGCGACAAGCATGGAGCGGATGTAGTGGGAATGATGTTTTTTGCAGATAACACATTCTTACTTACAAAGGGAAGTAATGTAGGCGATAGATTGCAGGAAGTATTAAAAAAGAAAAAAATACTTCTGATGGCATGCAATATATGCGCTATAGAAAGAGGTATTCATGAAAAGCTAATAGATGGTGCATGTATAGGATGTTTTCCAGATTTATATAAGGCTTTGGACGGAAGCGGAGTAGAACAAGTTATAACTTTATAAGGATTTTATTATGTCTGATTTTGGAATATCCGATAAATATCAAAATATATCTAAAGAATTGCAAGAAGCGAGATTAAGGCTTATTGATTTTGTAATTGAGACGGGGCTTCCCGTTAATAAAAATGAAGCCATAAAAATTTGCGGAAATGAATCTCTATATAAAGAGTTATTAGAAAAAGAGATTATAACCGCCAACGGAGACGATATTGCATTCTTGTATCCCGTATCGGCGCAGGAAACTAATCATAGAGTAAAATTAAGCGATGGACGAGAATTTTTTTCTATGTGCGCTATAGATTCTTTGGGAGCTTATAGTTTGTTTCATAAGGATGTTGAAATTAATTCTATATGTAGCAATACAGGAAATAAGATATATATTAAAATCAAAGATAGAAAAATATTTGAGCATTACCCAAACGATATTCATGTTATTCATGTAGATTTAAATAAGAATAAGAATTGGGCAAGCACTTGCTGAAATATTATGAATTTCTTTGGTTCAAAGAATGATATGAATGAATGGATTAAAAATCAAAATCTTAATAACGACACTATTTTTCTTTTAGATTTGAATACGGCTTTTGAAGTTGCAACCGCTATATTTAAATTATAAAGATTATAAAGCAAGAAAAATAAAAAGAGCTTTATTATAATATAAAGCTCTTTTCAAAAATATTATTTTTTATTTCAAAAAATTTTACTTCCAAGTAGGCAAATAAGAACCTTTGAAATTATTGGCGTAAACTTCTTCGACAATATCAGATTGATAAGCCTCGATTACTTTTTTATATAGCTCGTTGTCTTTGTCTTTAGTTCTTGCCGCTATCAAATTAACGAACGATTTTCCGCTATAAATAGCGGGGTCGTCTTTAAATATATAATCCGAACCAGGATTCAAATCAAAATCTATAGCGTAATTTCCGTTTATAACCGCGCATGCCACATCTGGTAGCAAACTATATATACTGCCAGCGTCAATTTCGACTATATCCAAATCTAGCGGATTTTCTATTATGTCGGATACGCTCGGAGTATCTCCCGCTTCTGGACGAACTTTTATAAGTCCCGCCGCTTCCAATACTTTTAAAGCTCTTCCTCCGTTTGAAGGGTCGTTAGGAATCGCAACTTTATCTCTTCTTTTAACCTCGCTTACATTTGAGATTTTTTGAGAGTAGATATTCATTGCCGATATATAAGTGTCCGCTATTGCGACTAAATCGTAGCCTTTATTTGACACTTCATCGTTAAAGTAGGCGTAATGCTGAAAAGCGTTCAAATCTATCTCTCCGTCATTTAAAGCCTGATTCGGAATAGTATAATCGGAGAAAGTATATAATTCTACCGTTATTCCTTCGTTGGATAATTTTGAAACTATAGGATTCCAAATTTGATAATCCGAATCTCCTGCAAAACCCACTCTAACTACTTTATTTCCTCCGCTACTTGAAGAAGAACCCTCGCCGCATGATACGACTGCAAAAATCGTGAAAATCATAATTAATGCAACCGCTAAAATGTTTAAAACTTTTTTCATTTTTAATTACTCCTTTTTTAGTTTTTATAATTTTTTTATTTAAAAATTTGAATTCAATTATATATTATAAATATAAAATTACAAATACTAATTTTTAAATTTTTATGTTTTGATTATTATGTATTTGAATCTAATTTATGATTTTCATGAATTAATGGGACGCTTTTTTGACTATAAAATTTCCTATAGCCTGTATTATTCCAACCAATATTACCAAAAGTATAACCGACACATATATTATATCCAATTTATTTCTATAATATCCCGATTGAATCGCGTAAGTTCCGAGTCCGCCCGCGCCAACCGCTCCAGCCATCGCTGTTAAACTTATCAAACTTATCGCAGTAATAGTAGTTCCTCTCGCTATTGGAGCTACGCTTTCTTTCAAATATACTCTAAAAATTATTGCGATTGGAGAAGAACCCATCGACTGCGCCGCTTCTATCAATCCTGAATCTACTTCCGATAAAGCGCTTTCCATCTGCCTTGCAAAAAACGGGACAGTTCCAAATATTAAAGGAATTATTGCTCCTTTCACGCCGATTGCCGTTCCCATAATGAATCTTGTCAAAGGCACGAGCATCGCAAGAAGAATTATAAAAGGAATAGCCCTGAAAAAATTGATAACTTTGCTTAATACTTCGTATATTATCGCGTTTTCGAGTATTCCGTATTTTTTTGTGACTACCAAAAGTATTCCGAAGAAACCGCCTATAAAAAACGATATTACTCCCGATTGTATAAGCATTATAAAAGTTTGAATTATGCTGTCGTAAAGTTTTGGCAAATCGCTCATAACATTTGGAATTAATTTATTTAATATTTCTTGCATCTAATATTACCTCCACATCAATATTTTTTTCTTGTAAAAACATAATCGCTTTTTTTATTCCGTCTTTTTCAAGTTCATGCATTATCACCACCAAGCCCCCCAAATGGCTGTCGTCTACCACTTCCACATTGGCAAAAATAATATTAATGTCAACATTATACTCTCTTGAAATATGCGAAACCATAGGCTCGACTACATTTCCTTTTTTATATCTTAAACGAACTATGCATTCGTTCGGTTTAAGTTTTGTTAGCTCGTCTTTTTCTTCCACTAAAGAATATATTTTTGAAACATTGGAAGTCGTGTCTATAAAATCTTTCGTTATTTGATTTTTTGGAGCGGAAAATACATCGAAAATGTTTCCTTCTTCGATTAAAACTCCCTTATTCATAACGGCGACTCTATGGCATAATTCTTTAACGACATTCATTTCATGCGTTATAACGACAATAGTAAGCCCCAAAGTTTCGTTTAATTTTTTTAATAATTTTAATATCGAGCTTGTAGTTTGAGGGTCGAGCGCGCTTGTAGCTTCATCGCATAAAAGTATATTCGGTTCGTTGGCGAGCGCTCTTGCAATTGCTACTCTCTGCTTTTGTCCGCCGCTTAATTGCGAAGGATAGGCAAACGCTTTTTCTTTTATATCCACAAGTTCGAGCAAAGACATAACTTTTTTTTCGATTTCTTTTTTGGGTAAACCTCCGTATCTTAAAGGATAGGCTACATTTTTAAATACCGTCCTTGAAGCGAACAAATTAAACTGCTGAAATATCATTCCTATTTTTTTTCTTTTTTCTCTTAACTGACTATTTGATAAAGAAGTCATTTCAACATCGTCAATATAAACATGCCCCGAAGTCGGACGCTCCAAAAGATTAATGCATCTAACGAGAGTCGATTTACCCGCTCCAGAAAAACCTATTATGCCGTAGATAGAACCGGTTTCTATTTTTAGCGAAACATCGTTTACGGCGTTTAATTTTTTATTATTTTCGGTAGTAAAGATTTTGCTGACATTTTTTAAAATAATCATTTTTATTTTAACTTTATATTTTAGATACAATTTTTATTTTTTGAGAATGAATTATACTATATATAATATTTTTGTCAATAAATTTGTTTATATAAAATTATAGCTAGTGATTTTTGTATAAAATGTATTATATTAAACTTCGAATTTAATATAATATGTAAATTTTTAAAATATATGTATATATAACTATTGTATTTTTTTTATATTATGCTACAATATAAGAACCTTGATTAGAAATAAAAAATATTTAATCGGGTAAAAGTTCTTTGACAGATATATAAGAGCGTAGATTTTTTAGAAAGTATTTTTCCAATAAAACGGAAATCGGCATTTAAAAAATCTTCACTAAATAATTAAAATACACAATTAGATTGTGTGTCTTAGAGTAGAAACAATAAGCGGAAAGTTACTAAAGAATTAGAAGAAACAGCTTTTTAGCTAAAGTCTC
>CAKVCG010000023.1 GCA_934725525.1 uncultured Brachyspira sp.
ATATTACTTATTACAAGTTGCCGTAAATCTCGAGATATAACGGGGGGGGTAATAATGGCGGTAATAACGGCGTAAATAATGGAGGTAATAATGCTGGAAATAATGGAGGAGGTAATAACGGAAATTTTAGATTTACAAAAGATAATTTTGAAACTCCTCAAACAAATACCGAAACTGCTAAAAAATTTTTAGTAAAATTTCAAGAAATGAAACAAAAATATTCTAAAGGCGAATTAATGGCATATTATAGAAATATAAAAGGAGGTTATACATCCCATAGCGGATATAAAAAATATTATTTCGACAGTGAAGCCAATATAACAAATATATATATAAGTAGAAGTGGCGACAAAGTAACCAATTGCCAATTTTGGGGAATGCTTCCCGATGACAATCAAATTGCATGCTATTATTATAAGAAAAATGACGGAACATTTGAAGTGCTTAATTCTTTAATGTATGAAAACGGATTAATTAAAGATAAAGTTTCAATTTGGAATAAAGACGGAGGAGGTAGTTATAGAAACGAAGGTTTAGCAAAAAAATCAAGAGATGCGGTATTAAAATCAACAAATACTAACTCTACTTATGATAATACAAAATTAAAACCGTCTCAAACTAACACTGAAGATGCTAATAAATGGAAAGAACAAATGAAAAATAAAGTTCTTAACGGAAGAATACCTTTTTATGACGCTACTTTTAATTTTGATGATATAGGAAATCTTACTATTAAATATATAAAGAATAATACTACAGAAATTAATGATAAATATACTTTTTGGGGAGCTACTAATTGTAAAGGCGATTTATACGGAATTTATTATATTTATGATAGGGTAAATATGCATTATGAAGTTATAGATATTTCTACAAATTGTGAATATTTAGAAAATTCTTTTTCTACGAAAAAATTTATTTTTCAAGAAGGCAAAGAATATAAATATGATTATACAGGGACAAATACTTCAACGACTACCGAAGCAAATGATAATTGGAAAAGTAAAGTTGCGGGTAAAATTATAGAAGAAAAAGAAGTTGAAAATACTTATACTTTTTTAAATAATGGAGATATAAGCGTAAAAACAAGAGATAATAAAATCTATACTCTTCATTTTTGGGGCGCTACTAATTATTATAATGATTTATGCGGAATATATTATATTAAACTTAATTTGAGAGATATATTTGGAGATAAAGTTCCGAACGAATCAACATATTTTTATTATGGTTATAGATTTGACGAATATGAAGGTTATAAAGGTTATCTTCCGGAATTAAGAGAATTTTGGCAAGATAGATATTATTTGAAAGAAATTGCAAATTGGTATGAAAAATATTTTGACAAAAGTGGCAACCCTAAAAGAACTATAGATTGGGCTTCAATGATTATTCAGGAGTCTCGATATATTTCATTTGGGAATACTCAAGAAAATATACTTTTATTTGAAAAACAAAAATAATTATCTATCTTTAATAACATTTTATACTTTATTTCGATATTATACTATCTATATCGACTTTTTCCACTACGGGTTTTCCAATATCTTCCAAAAATACGAAATTAATTTTTTCGTTGTTTCTCTTTTTATCCAATTTTATCGCTTCTTTTAAGTTTATATTTTCGGGAATATTAATCGGAAGTCCAATATTCAACAAAATATTTTTAGCCCGCTCCAAAATATATTTATTTTTAGTTATTCCCAATTTTATTCCGTATTCTATCGCAAAAATCATTCCGATTGCCACAGCCTCGCCATGAAGCAAAACTCCGTAGCCAGCCGCATTTTCTAGGCTATGTCCAATCGTATGTCCAAAGTTAAGAAACATCCTCTCCTTTTCTTCTTTATAATCAATTTGAACTATATGAGATTTTAATTTGCAGTTTCTTTGAAGAACAAAATCAATATCCAATTTTTTATTATAGCTTTTATTGTTATAATAATTTTCTATAACTTCGAGTAATTTTTCGTCGAATAATAAAGCATGTTTTACAATCTCCGACATTCCAGCTTTGAATTCTCTTTCTGGAAGCGATATTAATGTTTCGCTATCGATTATAACGAGTTTTGGACTGTGAAAAGCGCCGACAAGATTTTTTCCTTCTCTTATGTTTATTCCCGTTTTTCCGCCAACCGAAGAATCAACGCAAGCCAAAAGAGTAGTCGGTATCTGTATAAAATCGATTCCTCGCATCCAAGTCGCAGCCGCATATCCCGTCATATCTCCAACGACTCCGCCACCTAGAGCGATTATCATATCTTTTCGGCTTAATTCGTTTTGAGCCAAATTGGAATATATATTTGAAATTTCTTCTATATTTTTATTCGCTTCTCCATTTTTCAATATGCATACGGAAACTATTATATTTTCTTTTTCCAAATTTTTTATAATTTTTCTCGCGTATAATCTGCCTACAATTTCGTCTGTAACTATTAAAACTCTATTCCCGTTTAATATTTTTTTAATTAATTTTCCAGAGTTTTTTAATATTCCGTTTTTTATTATAATATTATAATCGATTTCGTTTTTGATTTTAATTTTTACTTTTACTTTTTTCATTCTTGCATCCAAATTTAAATTTAAGATAAAATTATATAATTATTGAAAATAAATACAAATTTTTATTATATTTTAATTATTAATTTAATTATTGACTTATAAATAAAATCGCGTTATTCTACTAAAAAATAATAATAAATAATTTTTGGAAATTAAAATTTGAAAAAATATTTAAATATAGAAGAAATCAACGAAATCGTAGAAAAAAATTATAATAAAAAATACGACAAACTTACCGCGTTTATAAAAGACGAAGATATTTCAAAAGTTTTTTTAAAAGACAAAAGCGCCGCAGTTTCGCCTAAAGTAATAAGATTTATTATCGGAGAATATTTAAACTTAAAAGAAATCGTCAAATTGGACAATGTCGACAATATAGGTTATTCTTTGGACGAAGATTCTTTTAGAGATTCGCTTGAAAAAATTTATATCGCAAGCAAAAAAGAGAATAAAACAAAAAATATACTCTATCCATATTGCATATTCGCATCGAACGAACAGATTAATAATTTATATAAAGAAGCGAAAGAGATTGCAAGCGCAAGATTCAAATACGCGGCTTTTATGCTCGAGGCAATAGCTTTAAACGGAACGAAAACGGCTTTGAATTTGGTTTACGAAGCTTCAAAAAAATTCAAACAAAATACGGTTAGACTTACTTGCAAAGCGATTTTAAATTTGATTACGAAAGAAGCAAAAATGCCTCTCGAAGTTTTTGCAGATAAAATAATTCCCGATTTTGATTTTGATTCAAACGGAATAAGAATAGTAGAAGGCGAAGACGATAAGAAAATATTTAAAATAATTTTAAAAGACGATTTTAGTTTTTTAATATTTGACGAAAATAAAAATAAAGAATTCAAAACTTTTCCAACATGTTTTCCCGCATCCGTAAAAAAAGAACTTTCAAAATTAAAAAGCGAAATTAACCGAGTCATAAAAATGCAAACGGAAAGATTGCAATTTGCATTTATAGACGGAAGAAAATGGGGGCTAAAAGATTGGAGAGAATTATTTTTTGGCAATCTTTTAATGAAACAGTTTGCTATAAAACTTATATGGGGCGTTTACGATAAAAAAAATAAATTATTAAAAACATTTAGATATATGGAAGACGGAACTTTTAATAACGAAAACGATGAAGAGATAAAAATAGAAGAAACAAAATCAAAAGAAAAAATTTTAATCGGATTGATAAGCCCGATAGAAATTGAAAAAGAAATTATAGAAAAATGGAAAAAACAGCTTGAAGATTACGAGATAGTTCAGCCTTTCAATCAACTTTCTACGGAAACTAAAGAAGAGATTATAAAAAAAATTCCATCCGTTGTGACAGTCGGAACAATCAGACGGCTTGCTTCAAAATTAAATATGGAAACGGAAAACGGAGACGGCGGAATAATATACGGTTATTATTTATTCGATACATACAACGAAGCCTATATAGAAATTTTAACTCCAAGTATTTATTACGGAATCGACAATAACGAAGAAATTGAGATAAAAATAAATTTCAGAAACGCGGACGAAAGATTTGAATACGGGACTTATTTGATTCTTTCTAATTATTTGAAATAATATTATTATGCTTAATTAAATTAACCTTGATATATTATTTTTTTATTGTATCATATTGACATTGAAATTTATTAAAATTTTATGATTAAAAATTACGGAGAAAATTATGACATTTACCGATTTAATAATGAATCTAAATAAATTTTGGAGCGACAATAATTGTATAATTCAGCAAGGATACGATTTGGAAGTAGGAGCGGGAACTTTCAATCCAGCTACCGCTTTAAGAGCTTTGGGACCCGAACCTTTTAATGTCGCTTATGTAGAGCCTTCAAGAAGACCGACAGACGGAAGATACGGCGAGAATCCTAACAGACTTCAGCATTATTATCAGTATCAGGTTATAATGAAACCTTCGCCCGAAAATATTCAGGATTTATATATCGAAAGTTTGGAAGCTTTGGGAATAAGTTTTAAAGACCATGATATTCGTTTTGTCCATGACGATTGGGAATCTCCGACTCTCGGCGCTTGGGGATTGGGTTGGGAAGTTTGGCTTGACGGAATGGAGATAACTCAATTCACTTATTTTCAAGCCGTTGGCGGAATAAATTTAAAACCTATAACGGGCGAAATTACTTACGGACTCGAAAGAATATGCATGTATTTGCAAAATGTCGATAATGTTTACGATTTGGAATGGGGACATGGAATAAAATACGGAGATGTTCATTTGCAAGGCGAAAAAGAATTCTCTAAATATAATTTTGAAGTCGCAGATATTGACATGTATTTTAGACATTTCAAAGAATACGAAGAAGAATGCGACAAATGTCTTGCAAACGGATGCGTTCTTCCAGCTTACGATATGGTTATGAAAAGTTCGCATGTATTTAACATGCTTGACGCCAGAAATGCGATTAGCGTGACGGAAAGAGCGGGCTATATAGCGAGAGTTCGAGAGCTTATGAAAAAAGTTTCTTCCGCTTATATTTCTTCAAGAGAGGCTATGAATTATCCTCTTATAAAAAATAAATAATTGAAAATAAAAGCTATAAAAATATAACAACAAAATTCAATAATTTATTTTTTTGAATTTATAACTTTTTAGCTCGCTTTTTTATCCGAATAAATATAACTGTCTTTATAAGAGGCTATTTTTTTAATTTCGGCAAGCGCCTTTTGAGCGTCTTCTCTCGTGTCGTATCTTCCCACTTTTAATTTATACATAGTTTTTCCGTCCGAAGTCGCTTCCTCTTTTATAAAAGCTTTTGGGAATTTCGATTTCAAATTATCTCTCGCCGAATAAGTATTGTCTCTGTCATAACCAACGGCAACCTGTATAAAATAAACGGAATCCGCGGAAGATGTCGGAGTATAAGGACGTTTCGTAATAGTAGAACTTTCGCTAACGGGAGCGGGTGTCGGATTAATGTTTGCAAACTGCTCTGGCGGATTATAAGTAGAGTTAGGAGACAAATTATTTTTTTCTTTAATTATCGCGTCTAATTCGGAAGCCAGGCTTTGAGTATATTCGTTATATCTATCTTCGGAAGTCGAGCTTTCCCTTATTATACTTGAATTATTATTTTGAGTATTCTCCGATAAGGTTAAAGCTTCGTTATTTGCATTTTCAAAATTGCCTTCCGTATTCGATGTTCGCATAAGTATTTGCGAAGAATTATCAATAATATCGTCATTGTTTGCCATGCCGCTTGCGTTATTAGGTTTTGAAGAACCCAAATGAAAACCCAAAACAAAAATAAGTAATATTAGCAAAATCGAACTTGCAGAAAATATCAATAATCTTAAAAGAGTAAAATTAACTATATATAGAGTTTTTTTTCTGCCGTATTCAAAATTACTTTTTCTATTATTGGTATTATTAGTAGAATAATCTTTTTCTACATTGTTTTGGTTTTGATTTTCGTTTATGTTTATATCCATAATGCCTTCCTAATTTTTTTGAAACTATAACCAAATGATTATAATCTCTCATATTGTTTATTATAATATCGGCATTGGACTTCTTATTTTTTACATCGATTTGCATTTTTAAGATTTTTCTTGCCTCTTTTTCGGAGATATTTCTCTTTTTTTTCATTCTATTTATAATATCTTCCATTTTTGAATTTACATATATTAAACTATTGCACATTTTATATATTTCGCTTCTCATAATTAACGCCGCTTCAATAACAACATCTTTATCCGTAGAATTTATTAATTTTGAAACTTTTTCTTCTATATAAGGATAATTTATGCGTTCCAATTTTCCTAATTTTTTTGAATTTCCAAACACTATTTTTCCGAGCTTTTTTCTGTCTATATTTCCTTTATCATCGAGTATGTCGCTTGAAAATTCTTTTATTAATTCTTCTTTTTTATCTTTATCGTTTAACGCTTCATGCCCGATGATGTCAGCGTCAATATATAAAGCGTTTAATTCTTTTGCAAGCAGTTTTGAAAAAGAACTTTTCCCCGAACATATAAGCCCGTATATTCCGATAACATTTTTCATAATTAATTTTGATTTTGAACTTGAGCGGAATTAACCGAAGTATTTGTAATATAAGGAATAACTATTTGATTGATATTAATTCTGTTTAAAGCTCTGCCGTCAATAAGTTTCGTTAAAGATACATTTTCATCCGCCGTTATAACTTTTACCATTCCAATAGACATATCGCTTCTATTCGATAAATCCGTTGTCGCCGTAGTCGTATCATAAATAAGAAGATTCATATCGTTGGTTAAACCTTGCAATTTTCCCGCGTTTATATAAATATTGTCATTATGAATCTTAATAACTTTAGAATAAAAAGGAATCGTATTGTCTATAACTTTTCCCGTCATTACCGCCGCGTTCATGATTCTGTCTTTTCCTTTTGTGGTAATCGTAAAATTTGTAACCGTTCTTTCATTTTTCACTTCAACTAAATCGAGCATAACGGTAAAATTATCCAAACCGCTTTCAAAAGTCGAGCCTCTTAAAAAATAATCGACTTTCCTTGAATTTAATTCGGAGTATAAATCTCTTTCGGAGTAATAATTCGTATAAATATCCAAAACTTGAAATCTTCCATATTGAGGCAAAACATAAGACAAAGTTTGATATAAAGCCGTATTAAAAAACATAGGACTGTCTTTTTGAGCGGTTATCGCGTCGGCTATAGCGATAGTAAAACCCGATTTTTCCAAATTATATTGATTTTCTATTCCCCAGCTTCTTGACGGAATATTTCTATCTAATCTTCTTTTATAACTGTCGTATTTATAAACAATCGACTTGTCTTCGGGATTAACATTTTTCGCTATTTCCAATTCTTCCAAAGCTCGCTCTTCCAATCCCATTCTTCTATAAACATCCGAAAGCATCAATCTCGCGTAAGTGTTTGCGGGATTCAATTTTAACATATGTTTTAAATATGCCAGCGCTCTCACATTGTCGGCAAGCCTCGTATAATACGATGCCATATTTCCGTAATATAATGCCGCTCTGTTTCTCTCATAATCGGGAGTCGGATTCGTATTTAGTAAAACTCTCTCATAAGCAAGTCGTCCAAGTTCGTCTTCGGGTTTCGTTCTTAAATAATTTATATAAGAATTTTTAGCGTTTTGGTAATTATTCGCTTCTTCGTAAACATTGCCTATATAATAATATTTGCCGTTATTTTTAAATTCAGAATCTGGAATATATTCCAAAATTCCTATCGCTTCGTTATATCTTCTTAAAGACAAAAATACGTTTGCCTGCAATATTTTAGCTTCGTTATAATTCGTATAATAATAAAAAGCGTTGCTAACTTCTCTCAAAGCGTTATTATAATTTCTATTCAAATAATAATAATTAGCCAAATGATAGTATGATTCCGCCATTCTCGGATTATTGTCAATATTATTATTTAATAAACTAAAAGCTCTATTGCTATTTCCGCTCGCAAGTTGCAAATACGCTAACGAAACTGGCGCTTCGGCTCGGTTTCTATCTATAATAATTGCTCTTTCGTATAGAGTCATCGCCGTTTTATAATAGCCCATTCTTTCGTTTAAAAGTCCTTCGGCGTAATTTGCAAAATAATTTTTGCTGTCCAAAGCCTTAATAGAATTAATCGTTCTTCTCGCTTCGGTATTTCTGTTATTCAAAAGTTCAATATTAAGTTTTCTTTCTAAAACTCTAAAATCTTTAGGATGATAATTTTCCGCGTCATTAATAAGAGTCTCAGCCATAGAATAATTTTTTAATTTTATATAATTGTCTATAAGTAACAAATACGGCTCTATATCGCTCGGTTTAATATTCATAGATTCCAAAACGGCTATTGAATTTTCGTAGTTTCTATTATTGTAAAAATTCAAAGCGTTTTGAAAATTATTATTGGCGGATTGCCCGAAAGAAATCGAACTTATACAAAAATAAAAAATAGAAATAAAAAAAACTAATATTAATCTCAAAATTAAACCCTTATTTTCTTATATTTCTTGCAATAATTTGTCTTCTTAAATACGCTGGAGTCTCGTCATAATCTATAGAAGAGTTGGCGCCTGCTCCGAATATATAATTTTTAGCTCCCATATCGTTATGAATTTTCATCTCCTCTTCCGATATGGTATCGAATATAGGTTTTGCAACTTCCTTAATTTCTTCTTTAATATCCGCTTCGGCAACTTCGGTGGCGGTTTCAACGGAATAATTATTATAATTATTAAACTCTTCGTTTCCATTTATTGAATTTGCGCTTTCTCTTATTTGATTATTAATTATATTTTTATTGAACGCCGTTTGTTCCGATTGATTAGATTCTTTTTTATAACTGTCATTAAAATTTTCCATTTCGTTATTTTTATTATTAATATCATTATTATTAATATTTTCGTTATAATCGTTTTTAGGCTTATTTTCCAAAGTTATTTTTTTAAAATCAAATTTAGTAATAACTGGCTCTTTTTTTTCATTTGAATTATTTAAATTATTCTCTTCCGACTTATCTGTTATACTTTCGTTTGAATTATCATTTTCGCTATTTATATTATTCGCGTTATTCGTATTATATTCTTTTTCTTTTGCGTCTATTTTATCAGATTCTAAATCTTTATTTTCCGTATTTTTATTTTCGTTAGAATTATCTTCAAATCCCGTTGCCACGATTGTAACTCTTATCTCGTCATTTAAATTTTCGTCAATGCAAGTTCCTATTTTTATATTAGCGTCTTCATGAGCGTAGCCGCTTATTCTTTCGGTAGCTTCCCTATATTCTTTCAGTCCGAAATCTTTAGGAGCGACTATATTTGCAAGAACTCCTCTCGAATTTCTTATGCTCGAAACATCAAGCAAAGGATTTTCAAAAGCGTTGGTTATAGCCTTTTCTACTCTGTTTTCGCCTTTTCCTATTCCTATTCCCAAATGCGCTCTTCCGTTTGAAAGCGAAATCATAGTTCTAACATCGGCAAAATCGGTATTTACTCCAAAACCAGTTTGAGTGATTATATCGGATATTCCTTGAACTCCCTGCCTTAATATGTCGTCTATGATTGAAAAAGCTCCAGTATATCCGTAATTTTCCGCGTCTACCATATCGTAAAGATTTTCGTTCGGTATTATTATAAGAGAATCGACAACTGAAAACATTTTTTCTATTCCCGCTTCCGCTCTATTCGTTTTTAATTTGCCTTCGTATTTGAAAGGTTTTGTGACAACGCCTATAGTCAAAGCGCCGCATTTTTTAGAAATTTCCGCGACTACAGGACTCGCCCCCGTTCCTGTGCCTCCTCCAAAACTGCTTGCAATAAAAACTAAATTCGCTCCGTTAATTATCTCTTCAATTTTTGCAACATCCTCTTTAGCGGCTTCAGCTCCTTTTTCTGGGTCCGTTCCAGCTCCCAATCCTTGCGTCACTCTTTCTCCTAAAACTATTTTGGTTTCGGCATTGGACCTAGAAAGCGCTTGTTTATCCGTATTCATAGCGACAAAATCTACTCCGCTCAATCCCTCTTCTATCATTCTATTAACGGCGTTGCATCCTCCGTTTCCCACTCCTATAACTTTTATAACCGTGCCAGAATCGTTTAATAAAGAATTCATATTTGCGCTCCCTTTTGAATTATCAGCCAATTCTATTCGATATTTAGCTTCCATTGCTTACTCCCTTTTTGTTTTTAATTATTGGAAAAATAAAAAATTAAAATCAAAATATTTATAGCCTTAATAATTATTATCGTATATTATAGATTTTAATAAACATAATTATATTAACATAATTCAAAAATTCTGCAAGTGTTAAAAATAAAAAAATATGTTATTATATGTTATTATATAATAAATTTATTTTTTAATAGATTACTTCGGGCATCGCCCTCGTAATGACTGTAAATAAAATAGTCATTGCGAGCATACTAAATGTATGCGAAGAAATCTATAAAAAATTAAAGCGGATAAAAATTTATGAATTACGATGTCAGTTTGATTATAACGACTTACAACGAAGAAAAATATTTGCCAATTCTACTTGGTTCAATTAATAATCAAAAAACCGATTTGAAAATGGAAATAATTATTATAGACGATTCTTCTACAGACGAAACTTTGAATATTATAAAACAACATGAAAAGTTCATACGGGGGGGTAATTCGACTCTTATATAACGATAAAAAATCAGATGTTCAATATATGAGAAATACGGAACTTAAAGAAGCTACAGGAAAAGTTATAATATTTTTTGATGCCGATACTGCAATATCAGAAAATTTTATAGAAAATATGGTTAAACCTATTATAAATAATAAAGCGGATACGACTTTATGCAAAACTTACGCCGTTCTTGAAGCTTTTTACGATATTCTTCCCGAAAAATATTCTAAAAGCTATGTTTATTTTATAAAACATTGTCCTAAATTTATGATGAAAAGATTTCCCGTTCAATTTATTCCCTGGATTTTAAGATGGTTTAATATGATGAAAAAACAAAAAAGATTGATAAGCGTTTGGAGAGTTCCTAACCGAGCGCATACTACGGGAATAGCTACAAAAACAGAAATAGCGAGAAAGTCTGGAGGTTGGAAAATTAAAATAGGAGACGGAGATGACGCTCAATATTCTAACGATGTTTGTAATGAAAGCGATAAAGTTTTATGGGTTGGCAAATGCATTCTTTTTATTTCGAGAAGAAGAGTATTCCCAACAGATAACGGATGGATTACCGATATATTTTTTAAGCAGGTAAAGAAATTTTATAAAAATAAAATACGAAAAAATAACGATAACGATTATACAAAAAATTTGCGTTAATTTTAATATATAATAATTCTTAAAAATGATTTATAATATTTTAATCATAAAAATAAATTTTAAAAGAAAAATAAAAAATGAATATACATATACATACTTTTGGATGCAGGCTCAATCAATATGAAAGCGAAAAAATTTCATTTGAATTAAAAAATATGGGTGCGAATATTACCGAATTAAAAAATGCGGACGCTATAGCTATAAATACTTGCACGGTTACAAACGATAGCGATAAAAAACTTATAAATTATTTAGACAAACTTGAAAATATATCTCAAAAAAAAATTTTCTTAATAGGTTGCTATGTTTCCAAAAAAGAAAATATAATAAAAGAAAATTCTAAAGAAGAGAATTTATTTGATAAAGAAAATATAACTATAATACCAAACGATAAAAAAGAAGAAGCTTCTCAAATAATATTTAATACTTTGACTAAAAATTACGAGAGCGAATTTAAAAATCCGATATTCTTTCCGCAGGAGCAGAGCAGAGCGTATTTAAAAATTCAAGACGGTTGCGAGGTTTTTTGTTCTTATTGTATAGTGGCTAGAGTTAGAGGAAAACATAAAAGCGTTGAGCCTAAAAAAATTTACGATGCAATAAAAATCGCTTACGAATACGGTTATAAAGAAATAGTTTTAACGGGATTAAATTTAGGTTCTTATAATTATAATAACGAAATAAAATTTATTCAAATAGTTAAAAATATGCTTGAAATATCTTCAAAATTTGGAATAAGAATAAGACTCTCTTCTATCGAGCCGATTTACTTTAATGACGAGCTTATAAGTTTATTTAAAAATTCCGAAGTTCTATGTCCGCATGCGCATATTCCTTTGCAATCGGGAAGCGATAAAATTTTAAAATTAATGAATAGAAGATATACGAGCGGGTATTATTTAAATATAGTCGAAAAATTATATAAAACAAATTCAAATATGTCGATAAGCGCCGATATTATGGTTGGTTTTCCAAATGAAGACAGTAACGATTTTAAAGACACTTATAATTTATGCGAAAAATCAAAATTTATAAAGATGCATATATTTAGATATTCTAATAGAGAAAATACTCCTTCGTCAAAAATGTCAAATCAAGTTGGCTACAGAACAAAATTAAAAAGAGCGAAATTATTAAACGAATTAAATAATAAAATGAAGGACGATTTTTACAAAAACGCTATAAATAGAGAATTAAAAGTAATTGCGGAAAAAAAATTAGAAAATAATTATTATATAGGAACGAGCGGAGAATATTTGAAAGTAAAATTCAAAAGCGAAAAAATTATTGAAAAAAAAGACATTATTAAAGTTAAAGCGATTAAATATGAAGACAATATAATAATTGGCGAGGCTAAAAATAGATAATATAAAAAAACTAAACTTACTCTTCTTATAACAGTGTGGTTTTCCAAACGGAACGCAGAGCGACAGTCATATTATATTATAAAAGTTAACGAATTCTGAATAAAATCATAAATATATTATAAATAGTTGTAATTTTTTTTATTTATGGTATTTTAAACAATATCAAATTTATAAATAAAAATTAAATATAAAAAGTTTTGGAGTTATTATAAATGGAAATATCCGCTAAAGAACTTGAAAATAATACCGTTGTCCTCGAACTTTTCGGAGATATAGACATTTATTCTTCGTCCGATTTAAAAGACGCTATGATTTCGCAAATTGATTTTGGAGCAAAAAGAATAATAATCGATATGGAAGAAGTTCATTATATAGACAGCAGCGGAATCGGAGTTTTTATTTCGGTATTGGGAACTTTTAAAAAAGTGAACGGAAAAATAGGACTTATAAAAATAACCGAACCGGTAAAAAAAGTCTTGGAGCTTACAAAATTAACGAGTTTTTTGCCTATTTATAATACGGAAACCGAAGCGATACAAAATTTATAAAAGTTAGTTTTATAATAGTTGATTTTTTATTTAATAGCTATAAAATTAAAAAATTATTATTATATTTTATTAAAGAATTTAAATAATAAATTAATTATGAATAGATTAAAGATTTTAAATAAATTAAATTTTATAAAAAGAATTTCAATAATAGCGCTATTTTTCTTTACGGCTTTTAACTTTAATTGCAATAAAATTTTTGCATCAGAAAACATTAACGATTACATTATGGAAGAGATTGCCGACAATACCAACCATCCTTATTATACTATTCCCGTTAGATTAGGAAATTATTTTAATTTCGATTTTCGCGTTACAAAACATATTATATTAATAACATTAGCCACTATTTTATGTATCGCGAGTATGAAATATTTGGCTTATAAATTAAAAAGACCTTTCAATAAACCGACTTATCTGCAAAATATACTTGAAATTGTTATCGATTATATGCATAAAGATGTTATCTCTCCCACTTTGGGCGAAGAAGGAAAAAGATATACTTCTTTTTGTTTGACGGTATTTTTATTTGTTTTATTTGCAAATTTAATCGGAGTAATTCCGCCTTTGTTAAAATTCAAAACGGAAGACGGACATTACGTTTATTTGGCGGGAGCGGTTGGAGCGAATATCGGTTTCACGGGAGCGATAGCGATTTTAGTTTTTATATGCTATGTAATCGCCGGAATAAGGAAAAAAGGAATCGTAAAATATTGGGTTGGTTTAGTTCCAAAAGGTTTGCCTCTTGTTTTAATTCCTTTGATTTGGTTTTTGGAATTTGTAACTTTATTCAATAGAGCTTTCGCGCTTACGATTCGTTTGCTTGCAAATATGACGGGAGGACATATAATGCTTATAGTTATTCCTTACTTGATTATTATGTCGGGGACTTTATTAGTTTCGCCTTTTGCCATATTATTTTTAGGTTTTATATATGTTCTTGAAATGTTTGTCGCGGTTTTGCAGGCTTATATATTTTCGTTATTATCGGCGATTTATATTGGAATTGCCATTGGAGACGAGCATTAAATAAATATAAAAAATAAATAAAAAATTTATTAATTTTTTAAAAAGGAGTAAAAAATGGAACTTGCTATATTGGGAGCTACAATAGGAGCGGGACTTGTCGCAATAGGAGCGGGAATAGGAATAGGGATAATAGGAGCAAAAGCGGTTGACGGAGTCGCTAGACAACCCGAAGCATCGGGAAAAATTCAAGCGCCGATGTTTATAACCGCCGCATTAATCGAAGGGGTATGTCTTTTCGCTTTGGTTATCTGCATTCTTGCCATAATGAGACAATAGGGAATTTTAAATCGGGAGATGCAATATGGCGCTTTTTAGAATAGACCCTGGCGTTGTTATTTGGACATGGATTGCCTTTATACTCGTTCTTATAGTATTGGGAAAATCCACTTGGAAAATAATCATAAAAGGCTTGAACGCCCGAGCCGAAAAAATTCAAGATGATTTGAAAGAAGCGGAAAAAATAAGAGAAACGGCTAAAAAATCTCTTGCAGCTTATAGAGAGCAGATAGACAACGCTAAAAGCGAGGCGAATTCTATCATAGAAAACGCTCGAGTGGAAGCGGGAAGAGTTAGAGAAACGATTATAAGAGAGGCGAGAGAAGAGGCGGAAGCGAATAAAAATAAAATCATGCTTGAAATTGACAGGGAAAAAGAAGAAGTGACGAACGATATGAGAAAGCAGGCGGTGGATATTGCGGTCGTTATGGCGGAAAAAATACTTAAAAGAAATATAACCAAAGAAGATAATCAGGCTTTGATTGACGAGTTTATTAACAATGTCGAAAAAGAAAATAAACTTTAAAAACTAAAAAATTAAAGGTCGAGCGGATGAAAGAGATTGATAGAATAAAACTGTTGAAACCTACGGCTAAAGCTATATTTAAAATAGCGAAAGAACTTAATATGGTTGATAAAATCTATAACGAGCTTGTAGAATGCTCAAAATTGTTTCAAGACGAAGATATAAAAAAATATTTCGTCGACAGAAGCGTTCCTAAAAAGAATAAAATGGAAATAATAGAAAATAAACTTAAACCTATTTTTTCTAAAGCGACTTTTCTTTTTATATCTATTTTAATGCAGCATGATGTTATGGATATTCTGCCCGATATATTGAGTTTTTATAAAGAAATATCGGACGAAGATTATAATATAGTTCGAGTAAGAATAATCACTGCGGACGAAATCGATAAAGAAACCGTAGACAATATAATCAAAACCGTAGAATGTTTTTCAAACGGAGATATAGTTTACACGACAGAAACTGATAAAGATATTATCGGAGGAATAATCGTTCATGTAGATTCCGTGATTTACGATTATAGCGTAAAAAATCAAGTGAATCGTCTGCAGGATAAATTTATTAATAGCGGCGGAAATAAGATATTTAAAATATTTTAAAAATGTTTTGAAATTTAAGGCTAAAAAATGGATTCTATTACGGATAATATTTTAAGTAATTTGAAAAAAGAAATACTTAAAGAAATTACTAAAGAAAAAGCAAGCAGATTTACCCGCATAGTAAAAAACGAAACGAGCGCGAAAAATTACGCGAAGGCAATGTTCGATGCGGCGCAGGAGCTTGGAAAAATAGAAACTATAAAAAACGATTTTAATACAGTTTATGCTTCTATGCTTATCGATAAAGATGTAGTTTCGTTTTTTACTTCCGCTTTCGTTGACGGAAATATAAAGATTGGAATATTAAAAAAAGTTTACGAGGATAGCATTGCCGAAGAAACTTTTAATCTTTTGTCTATTTTAATTGAAAGAGATTTGATTAATATATTAGTAGCGATAATAGTGGAATACGAAAATTTATGCAACGAATATTATAATATTTTGTCGACTAAAATTATAGCTTCTTCGGAAATAGAAAACATAGAAGAGTTGAAATCGTCAATAAGAAATATGGCTGTAGATAAGAATGTTCATTTTACGGTTGAAATAGACGAATCGATAATGGGCGGAATAATCGTTCAAATTGACGATGTGATTTACGATTATAGCGTCCGAAGATTATTAGAAAATGTAAAGGATTCGCTTTTTGCGGAAAATAATTAAATAATTCAAATAAAAGGAAAACGAAAAAAAATTAGTTTGTAAGAGGAATATTTATGAATATAAAAGCTAACGAAATTGCGGCTATCTTAAAAGAAGAGATTAAAAATTATAAAGCGGATTTTTCTCCAAACGAAGTCGGAATAGTAGTCGAGGTTGGAGACGGAATAGCGAGAGTTATGGGGCTTCCTCATATAATGGCTAATGAAATGATAACATTCGA
>CAKVCG010000024.1 GCA_934725525.1 uncultured Brachyspira sp.
TCAAATTTATACAAATCTGTTTTTTTAATTTTATAAATATCGGCAGGATTTTTAACAAGTCCGCTTTTTGTAAAAGTAGCTATCCATTCTTTGCCTATTCCGTCTATATTCATAGCCTCTTTTGAAACAAAATATTCTATATACTTTGTAATTTTGCTCGGGCATTCTTCGTTTACGCATCGAACTATGACATCTCCGTCCGTTATCGCTGTAGCCCCTCCGCAAACGGGACATTTATTTGGAAAAACAAACTCTTTACTTTCTTTCGGGCGTTTATCAAAAACAACTCTCACAATTTTAGGTATAACATCTCCCGACCTTATAACTACAACCGTATCGCCAATTCTTATATCTTTCGATTTTATTTCATTAGGATTATGAAGAGTAACATTTGAAACGATAACGCCTCCAACTTGAACGGGTTTTAATTTTGCCACAGGCGTTAATGCTCCCGTTCGTCCGACTTGAACCTCTATATTGTTTAATAAAGTTTCTTTCTCTTCGGGCTTAAACTTAAAAGCTACGGCAAATCTTGGGGCGCGAGATAAAAATCCTAATTTTTCTTGCGATTTAATATCGTCAACTTTAATTACAAGTCCGTCAATCTCATAATCCATTTTATTTCTGTTTAATTGAATTTCGTTATATATTTTCAAAACTTCTTTAGCGTCAATATTTGGATGAACTCCTTCAACGGTAAAACCTAAACTTAATAAAAATTCCATTGCCTTATATTCGTTTGTTAAATTAAAGTCTTTATAATTTGCAATTTGATAGGCGAAAAATTTTAATCTTCTCTTTTTGCTTTCCGAACTATCTAATTGTCTTAATCCTCCCGATGCCGCATTTCTTGGATTTGCAAAAGGCACTTCTTCAAGCTCTTCTCTCTCTCTGTTTAAAGCTTCAAAATCTTTTTTCGTTATTAAAGCCTCGCCTCTAATTATAAGTTTATTTTTTTCTTTAATATTTTTTGGAACATTATTCATTACTTTAACATTATTCGTAACATTTTCTCCAACTTGTCCGTCTCCTCTCGTGCTTGCAACAATCAATTTTCCATTTTGATAAATAAGTTCTAAAGCCAAACCGTCAAATTTATTTTCTACCGTATATTTTATATCTTTTGAATTAATCTCTTTTTTCATTCTATTATCGAAATCAAAAAATTCTTCTTCATTCATAACATTTGAAAGAGAATACATTGCAATCGGATGCTCAAACTTTTCAAACTTTTCTAAAATCATTCCGCCGACTTTATTCGTAGGACTGTTTTCTTCTTTAAGATTTGGAAAATCTCTCTCCAAATTTTCAAGCTCTCTAAAAAGTTTATCGTATTCATAATCTTCAATTTCGGGATTATCGTCCGTGTAATAAAGTTTATTATGATAATTAATTTCTTCGGTTAATTTTTTTATTCTGTTTTTTGCTTCTTTTATGTTTATTTTATTCATAACTAATATTCCACCATAAAATATTATATTATATTTTAAATAAAAAATAAAATATTAAAAAAGATATATTAATAAATATAGAGATGAATAAATAGTTTCGCCGAATCTATTTTAATTAAGCAAATTGTAATCCCTTTATTATTTAATCTTAATAAGCGATTATTAACTTTTTAATAATATTTTGTCTATTATCCTTTTTGATTGACATAAAAATAACTCGGGATCCCTAAAATAAGGCATTAAAATTTCTATGGAATACCATCCGTCATATTTATACGATTTTAATATATTAAATACATCCTCAATAGGTATAACGCCTCCTTCTAAATTTAATTCACCATGGAATTCCGTTTTCCCATCGCTATTTGATATATGAATATAGACCATCCTGTCTTTTAGTTTATCAAAATATTCGGAAAGAGGTTCATTTTCTATAGTAGGAACCACAATATCTATCATGCTTTTTAAAGCCTTTGAATTAACTAATTCAAATAGATATAGAACATCATGGACAGATGTTACTAAGTCTCCCCCCTCCGATGGAGTTAAAGGTTCTAATACTACATCTATCCCTAGTTCTTCCGCTCTATCACATAATTTTTTTAAATTTTCCACAATAGTCTCTAAAATAAATTTTTTACTTATATTATATCCCGGATGAGGCAATGTTATTTGCATTTTACTAGTTCCTATTTTTGATGCAACTTCTACGCTTTTTATCAAATACTTTATAGTATCCATTCGCTCTTCTTTCAATCTGGAAGATAGACTATATGGATAAGCCAATATTTCAGGGGTAAACATAGAAATTTCAACACTATATTTTTTTTTCAGTTTTTTAATATAGTTTATTTGATTAGTATTCATATCGTATGCATAAGCATGAGGACGCCCTCCCCAAACTTCAATTCCGTCAAAGTTATATTTGCTAGCTATCTCAAAACAGTAATCCAACGGATACCTACAAAATTGATAAGTCAAATATGATAATTTCATTGTTTACCCTTATTTAATAATTAATTATAATCTTCATAGTTTCCTAATCTATCGGCTCTAAGTAAACCAAGTTCTGTCCAAATTATTTCGTTTACTTCCTTACCTTCTAAAATATTATATGCCGTTTCCAAAGATAATGCTCCTATTCTACTAGGATATAAGGCAACTGATGAAATTAAGTTGCAATTTGTCCCGTCGGCGGCCATTATGTCGTATTGTTCTTTAGTTGCATCATACCCTGAAATAAGTATATCTTGCCTATTATTTGCCTTACAAGCAGTATAAGCACCCAATGTGTTATCTCCCATAAAGCAAAAAATAGCATCAATATCTGGGTAAGCCTGAAGCATGTTCTCCGTAGTAGCCCTATGAGTATCCCTAGTGCCATTTGATAATTGCTCTATAAATTCCACTTCGGGAGCTATCTCATTCATTCTTTCTTTAAAACCGGCTATTCTCTCTTCGGCCGTGGTAACTCCTGGAACTTCGGTTAATATTAAAACTTTTCCCGTTTTTCCCATTCTTGATACTAAATAATCCGCTGCCATAGAACCTCCCGCTTTATTGTCTGATAATACTTTGGCATTTACGGAGCCCTTTGTTTCTATATCATAATTAACTAAAACTATGCCAGCATCCATAACTTTTTGGGTATATGGTATTATCGCATTAGCGTCTACTGGGGCCACGACTATGGCATCAACTTTTTGTTGTATGAGATCTTCTAATATAGATATTTCTTTCGCCATATCTCCCGCCGGATCTGGATGTATAACCCTAATGTCGCCTAATTCTTCCGCTTTAGCTTTAGCGCCATTAATAACATCAACCCCAAATTCTTCCGCCATAGACCATGCCAATACGGCAATGGTATACTTACTAGTGGCAATATTGTCATCTCCTCCATTTGTATTACCACAAGATATAAATAGTAAAATAGTTAATAAAGATAATAATATTTTGTTCATTTTTTATCTCCTTTTTTAATTTATTTATTATCTTTTCTTGCTGTTATATATAGAATATATAACGGCAAGAGCAATAATTACACCTTTAACAACTAACTGCCAATAGCTGCTTATATACATCAAATTCATACCATTATTAATTATGCCCATTAATAATGCCCCAAAAAAGATACCGGTAACAGCTCCTTTTCCTCCACTAAAAGAAACACCGCCCATAGCGCATGCGGCGATAGCTTCGGTTTCAAAAGTATTGCCCGCCGTTGGTTGGGCGGATGCATTTCTAGCCGATAAAATAACCCCAGCTAACGCCGCTAAAATACCACTTATCATATAACATAGCATAATAACTCTCTTAGTATTTATACCCGAATGATGAGCCGCCTGATAATTTCCGCCAACGGCATACACAGACCTGCCAAAAGAAGTCTTTGACAATATAACGCCAACTATTACAAATACTGTTATCATAAAAAATATAGGAACAGGTATTCCAAATACATTTCCTAATCCTAAAAATAACATATTATCTGGCAAATTCCCTATAGGTTTACCATTACAAACTAAATAAGCTATGCCTCTTAAAGAAATTTGCATTCCTAAAGTCATAATAAAAGGAGGTATGCCCGTCTTAGCGATTAGAAATCCAGAAATATAACCCATAAATCCGCCTGAAACAATACCTAAAAAAATAGCCGGATATAGAGGCATAGAAGTTTCTACAACAAGTTTAGTAACTATTGCGCCACAAACTCCGGCAACAGACCCAACCGTCAAATCAATTCCAGCGGTTATCATAGAAAATGCCATACCGCATGCCAATATTCCATAAACAGAAATTTGTCTCAAAACATTTAATATATTTTGTAAAGTTAAAAAATTATCGCTCCTGAAATTTAAAAATATACTTACTATAAATATTACTAATATAAGCCCAGAATACGAACGAAAATTCGGGTTGTTCCATATTCGCAAAAAAATATTATTATTTTTCATAATATATTATCTCCCTTAATAATTATTTAATTTGTTGAGTGGCTAATTTCATTATAGTTTCCTCAGACGCTTCTTCATTACTAATTTCGCCTGTTATATACCCATCTCTCATAACATATATTCTATGACTCATATTAATTAGTTCAGGCAATTCGGAAGATATCATTATTATAGATACCCCCGCTTTAGATAAGTCGCGCATTATTTTATATATTTCAGATTTAGAACCTATATCTATTCCTCTGGTTGGTTCATCTAATATCAATATATCGGGCTCTGTTAGCAAACATTTTGCTATAACAACTTTTTGCTGATTACCGCCACTTAAATCTTGTGCATCTTGGTCGTATCCATATGTTTTTATCTTCAATTTATCTATATATAAATCTGAAGTTTGCTTTTCTTTATTAGATATCATAAAGCCTAATTTACTTAATTTTTTTAAAGAACTCATTTCTATATTTTTTAATATAGATAATATTAATACAAGCCCTTGATCCTTTCTATCTTCAGGAACTAAAGCGAATTTATTATTTATCGCATCAAATACGGTTCTATTGAAAATCCGTTTACCACATTTATATATTTTACATGTTGATTTATCCAATCCCATAATAGCTCTCATAAGTTCGCTTCTTCCCGCTCCTATTAATCCTCCAAATCCTAATATTTCGCCCTTCTTTAGAATAAACGAGGCGTTATGTATTTTATCATTATTAATATTTTCTACTCTTAATATTTCTTTATCTATATTATCAATTTCTAATTTTGGAAATTGATTCTGTATATCTCTCCCCACCATTAAAGATATAACTTTATCTTGATTTAACTCTTTAATAAAACCATCTCCGGAATTCATACCGTCTCTAAGAACAACTATTCTATCTCCTATAGAAAATATATCTTCAAGCCTATGGGATATATAAATTAAAGAAATATTTTTATCTTTCAGTCGTTTAATTATATCAAATAAAATTTGGGTTTCTTCTAAAGTTAATGAACTTGTAGGTTCATCAAATATAATTATATTTGAGTTAAAAGATATAGCCTTAATTATCTCAATCAGCTGTCTTTGAGCTATACTCAAATCTCTTATGTATGCGGAAGGAGAAATGAATATGTTGATTTGTTCCATTAATTTTACGGTCATTCTTCTTAGCAGAGAATAATTAATAAATCCATATTTTTTAGGGTATCTTCCTATAAATATATTTTCCATAACCGTCATATCAGAAAATTGCACAAGTTCTTGATGAACCGTGCTAATTCCATATTTATGGGCCATATCTGGACTTTTTATACTAATTTTTTGGTCATACAAAGTTATTGAACCAGAATCTGGAGTTATAATACCCGATATTATCTTAATTAAAGTGGATTTACCAGCTCCATTTTCTCCCAATAGACATAATGTTTCTCCCTCATACAAAATTAAATTAACATTATTTAAAGCCTTTATGCCACCGAAAGATTTGGAAATATTTTCCATTTTTAAAACCGCTCTTTTACACATAAAAATACCTAAAAATAATTTAATTTACAAAACTCTAACCCTAATCCAAACGAACCTTGTATCATACAATTCTTTCTGGCAAGCCAATTTCCATTACATAAAGAAAATTCTATTAAATTATTGTAAAAATCTTCTTTATCTTCCGATAGTAATATATCATTTAGTAGTTCTTTTTTAAGAAATGAATTAAATGTTTTAATGTTTTGTATATATGCTGAAATAAAACCTACTAAAAACGAATCGCCCGCTCCGGTAGTATCTATTACATTGCCTTGTATATTATATGGCGATTTATAAAAAATTTTATTGCCATTATAAACCATAGCACCTCTTTTACCCATAGTCGCTATAGCCATACTACATTTTAAATCATTAACAATATGTTTTAATAATTTTTCTAAATATTCGTTGTCATGTTCTTTACCAGATAAAAACGCTATATCTATATTTGGACATACATTTTCAAAAGTATCCACTTCCCAATAATTAGAAAAATCATACACCAATAATGTTTGAGTATCCTTTATAATTTTTAATTGGTCTTCTATATAGCTAAAACAATTTGATGAAACCACATCGAATGTTCGTATATATTCCAATAATCTACCCGTAATCTTAATTGGATTTGTTCTGCAAACGCCACCATAGTTTTCTTCGGTTATAATTCTATCTCCTTTATCTAAGTTAATTCCACATCTTCCTGTTTCAGCTCCTTTTATAATAGGACATTGAGAATAGTCTATATTATATTTTTTTAAAGCGTTTATTATGACATATGACAACTCATCATTTGATAATGTTCCCAAATACGCCGTATCATTTCCAATTTCTTTCCCAAATATGGCGAAATTAATACAATTCCCACCAGGATAAATAATTTTTGTCGTATAATTTATATCTACAACATTATCGCCTATTCCAAGCATCTTTATCATAAATGTTCCTTGTCATATATCGTAAACGACGCCATAAAATTATATATTATCGTTAATATTCCATTTGACGATAATATCTTCTAGTAGTTAATGGATGATTTCTTTCTCTCTCTAAAAAACAACTTAATCTTTCTTCTATAACATAAACTATCATTGGAGAAACTATTTTTCTAAATTCTTTGCTAAAAGGAAGTTCTATCTCTTTTGTATCAAAAATAAATATTTCATCAGTTATTTTTTTAGAAAAATTCAATACTCTATCCATAAGCAATCTTGTCTCATCTTCACCGTAAAGCAAAATCATACTCATGCCATTTTCTAAAAGTTCTAAAGTCCCATGAAAAAATTCCGCCGCATGTATAGATTTTGTTTTTATCCATTGCATTTCTTCCAATATACACATGGCATAATCGTAGGCTTCGCCCCATAACATACCGCTTCCAACTACCATATAATAATCGGTGGTTTTATGCTTTTTGGCAAAAACTTCCGTTCTCTCTTCATATAATTTTTTTGCCTTTATTAAGGCTTCAGGCAAATCGTTGAATTGTTTCATAAATATATCATAATTAGAAAATTGATTGGTATTTTTTAATATTCTTGCAAGAAGTATTATCATATATGTATATATAGCCTCGCATAAACAATCGTCTTCGGCAAAACTATAAAACTTGTATGTTGCATACTCGCAAACAGGCGTATTATCATTTGATACATAAATTAAAGTTCTTGCCCCAGCATCCTTACAAAATTTTGCAGCTTGCACTATCTCCTTTGTATTACCACTTCTTGTTGAAAAAATACATAAAGAGTCTTTTGAAAATTTTTTATGTTTCATTTCAATAAATTCGGAAGCTATAACCGAATGCGTCTCTAAATTAGATTCGCTATCAAGCCAATATTTCATAGGCAAAGAATGGGCGTAAGTTCCCCCGCATCCTATAAAAAATATATTAGAAAAACCTTCTTCACAAACTTCGTCCGCAGCCTTTTCTATTTGGCTTCTTAATTTTATCGCAGACTCTACTACATTCTTATACCTTATAGTGTCAAAATTATACATAGTTAATACTCCTATTATATATTGTTATATATTGTTATATATTGTTATATATTGTTATATATCATTATAATATATTTTAAATAATTTGTCAAGTGTATTAATAAAAAAAATTTAATTTTTTACAATATTTGTATATTTTTCATAAAAATTTTTACTTGTAATTTTATTAATTTATTATAAAATAATAAATTAATTGTTTTTATTATTAAAATATTAATATAATTTAACGGTAAAGCTAATAGATTTTATGATAGAATATAATAACCCCATTCCTTTATATAAACAAATGTCTAAACTCATTAAAAATAAAATAGATAAAAAAGAACTTAAACCCGGAGACAGAATAGAATCAGAGAATGATTTGTCAATAAGATACGGCATAAGCAGAATAACCGTAAGAAATGCGATAAAAGAGTTAGTAGAAGAAGGAATTCTAAATAAAATACAAGGTAAAGGCACATATGTATCTGTAAATAAAGAAAAATATTACGCTAATGATTATATAGGTTTTACAAGGTCTTGTATTCTTTCGGGTAAAAAAGCAACCACTAAGTTAATATCTTCAGGATTTACTCTTCCTAACCGTATACAAGCCGATTTTTTTAATATAGGAGAAAACGATAAAATAGTTTATACAAAAAGATTGCGCTTAGTAGATAATTATCCAACGGTAATAGAAACAAATTATTATAACACATATCTTTCATTTTTATTAGAAGAAAATTTAGAGCGTTCGTTATTTGAACTTCTTAAAAATAAATATAATATTATAATAAAAAATATTGAAAGGACATTAGAAACCTATTTTCCAAATAAAGAAGAAATAGAATTATTAAATATAAAGAAAGGGACTCCTTTACTCTTATTTATGGATGAGCAATTAGATCAATATGATAATCCTTTATTTTTATCTAGACAAGTTTACTGCACCGAAAAAATAAAATTTTATTTTTAATTGCAATTATATAAATATTAGAAAAATGGATAAATACTAATATATATTTATATAAATTTTGACAATTTTTTTTATTAAACTATAATTAGTGCAAACTATAATTAATTAATAACTTTAATAATTTTAATTTAAGAGGTTTTTATGTTGCAATATGCCGTTATTGGAGTCGGCACATTAGGAAAGGCTTTGATAAACAGACTTATGGGCAAACCTTCCGTTGAAGTTTTGGCGATAGACAATGACATTAACGAAATCGAAGCCATAAAAAACAATGTCACTCAAGCGATAAGACTCGACTCCACTCAAAAAGAAGCGCTTGAATCAATCGAAATAAATAAATTTGACGCTGTTATAGTTACTATTGGCGAAGATATGATGACAAGCATTTTGACATCTCTTATATTAAAAGAATTAAATGTAAAAAATATAATCGCTCGATATTCGGACGAAAAACATAAAGCGATATTAAGTATGATTGGAGTCACTCATTTGGTTAGCCCAGAAGAATCGATGGGAATCCATATAGCCGAACAGCTTGAAGTTGGCGACTCTTTACTTTTATACGATTTGACGGAATATCATTCTATCGTTGAATTTCCCGTTCATTCGGGGCTTTCGGGAAAAAATTTAAAAGAATTGGATTTAAGAAAGAAATATAAAATAAATGTAGTCGCTATTAAAAAAGAAGCGATAAGCATTTTGGGAGAGAAAAAAATTACGGTTGACTGCACTCCCGACCCTGACGAATCTTTAATCGAAGGCGATATTTTGGTAATCGCTGGACATGACAAAGATATTGAAAAATTAAATAAAAGGATGTCCGAATAATTTATGAATAATTATTTTGCAAAATTACTCATAGCGATTGGAATAATAGCCGTTATAATCGGAATCTTGATGCTTCTGAATATAAAACTTCCTTTTGGAAAATTGCCCGGCGATATTGTAATCAAAAAAGAAAATTTTACTTTCGCCTTTCCAATAGTCACATGCATAATAGCGAGTTTAATTTTATCGTTTATAATGTGGATTATATCGAAATTTTAATCTATTCTTCATTATAATTATAAGCGCATTCGCAATATTGAGAGTTTATACAATTTTCGCATTGCTCTTTGCCTGAAATTGGAATTAATTTATCTTCAAAAATATTTTTAAATACTTCGTCAAAATATTTGGTTAAATTAAAATCTCCGTCTTTATAACCGCAAATTGATAAAAGAATTTCTTTGTCGTCAAAAACAATATAATCTTCTTTATTGACAATATTTGATTCTTTATAAACGGCAAATACTACTTCGCATTTTTCTACCAATTCGTCTATATTGAAATCGTTATTATTTTTTTCTTTATAAGGTTTTATTATATATTCGTCTATTGCAAATTTTAAATACAAAATCGGCTGTAAATATACGTTAGTAATTTCTTCGATAGAGATGCCTTTTTTAAATTCTTTTTTGTAAGAACTCGCCTTATAATCGACAATTCTAATTCCGTTTATTTTGCCATCGCTCGAATAACTAAAATCGATTCTATCGATTCGTCCGCTTATTTTTATATTACGATTATTATAAGAATAAATTTCCATTTCGTTTATTTTCTTTTCAAAATCGTTTGGAATATAATCGCTATTTTTAGCCAAATTAATTTCGTATTTTATAAAAGAATCCATTACATTATTAATTTCTTCTTCCATAACTTCTCTGTCGATATTGTCGTAAATTTTTATCTTATTTAAGCATTCTTCAATAGTTTCTTTTGAAATAGTTTTATAAGATTCAAAATTTGATTCTTTTAATTTGCAATCGTTATTAAATTTTTCTTTTATTTTCTTATAGAAATTTTCAAAAATATCATGATAAATACTTCCTTTTTCCATATAATCGATTCCCATAATCAAAGAATCAACCGAATCTCTTTCAAATAATCTCGTGTAAATATATTTAATCGGGCATTCCATTATTTCTTTTATTTTGCTTACTGAAATAATATTTGTCAAATCTTCTTTTAAGATTGAAATAAAATTTTGCGGATTTGAATAACCGATTATATCGTCCTTGCCGTAAACCGAATTGACTATATTTTTAATATTTTTATCGAAAGCGATATTATTAGGATATTTATAATTTTCTTTATAAAAAAATAAACTCATCGTATTTTCTTTTTGATTATGAATATTTTCTCCGTTCGGAATGTAATTTTCTCGGTAAATGAATTCGATAAATTTATTTTCTTTCAAATTTTCAAATTTAAAATCTTCGCCCGTAATTTCCGTAAATAAATCTTCAATATAGAAAAAAGGAATTTCCAAATTTCCGTCTTTATCTTTTAATCTGAAGGAAAAATAAACCGTCGTATTATCGTAGCAGGAAGAAAGAATATTCAAAAATAACGCGTAGGAAATATCGCTTAATAAATTTTGAGCGCTTAAAACATATTTTTTATATTTACTGTTTACGGCTTCTCTTACTTTATTGCTTATAAAAAATGTGTCGGGCTTTCTGCTTATAAAATCGTTATTCGCTCCGAGTATGAATAAATATTTTGCTTTAAGTCCTCTCGCATCGTATAAATTGCTTATCGTTAATGAAATTTCTTTATTATCTTCGTTTTTCAAATATTCGTCTCTTATTAATAAATTCAAAGCTTCGTGAAAATCGGCGGAAGATATTTTTGTGGAATTATCGCTAACCGAAAGTTTTAAAACAATTTCTATAAAAATGGATAAAGAATTATTATCTCTGTAAAAAATTTCGTCTTTATTTATATAAACGGAATTGTAATTTTTTTCATCTTCTATATTCTCTTCAAATATCAAATCTATTTTTAAGAATTTTAAAATTTCAATATAAGCCGAGCCAATTTTATTATAAGTATCGGCGGATATAAGTTTTTTTAATAATTCGATTAATTCTATTATGGAATTTGAAAAATCTTTATATTCTTCGTTATTATTTTTAATATTTTCTATTTTGTATAAAAAATCGCTCAATGGCATTTTTTGAAAAAGTTCAAATTCTTTATATAATAATTCTCTTATATCGTAAGGATTGATTCCTTCAATATTAGTCAAATAAGGAGACGACAATAATTTTATCAAAGCGTCCGTATCAATTTCCATCTCTCTACTTAAAATAAAAAATATAGAAGTCAAAACGGGAATAAGAGGCATTCTCCAAATAAAATTTCCTCTCCGTTGATTAAATTTTATATTGCATTCTTTCAATCTCTCCGCTATATTCTCTCTGTATTTTTGGGTGTCGGAAAATATTAAAGCGATTTCGCTTAAAGAAACGCCAGAATTTTCAAGTTTTATAACTTCGTCAATTACCGTGTCAATTTCCTGCTTGATTCCGAAACCAGCGATTAATTTTATTTGTTCTTTATATTTATCTAATTTTTCTTTGTCGTTTTTATCAATTAAAGTTTTTGCAAAATTTTCGATTTTGGAATTTTTTAAATCGTAAGTTCCTTGATAAAATTCTTTATAATTAGAAAAAATTTTATCGATATCGTAAGGCATGAATACTTTTATATTTATATTATAATTTTTTTTTATCGCGTCCAAAAATATTGAATATCTTAAAGGCAAACTTTCAAAATTATAAATTTCTATTTCCTCATATTCTTTAAAATCGTCTATTTCTTTTTTATTTATGGAGTTTATAAATAATTCAAAAATATCGTATTCGTCCAATAATTTTTTTGATTTGTTATTTAATTTATATATGGAAATTATTTTTTTTATATCTTCCAAAAAATCCAAATCTTCGTAATTTTCGCCGATTATAATTTTTGCAAAAGTTGTCTCTTCAATAAAATTATAAATATGAGAGGCGAGTTCGTAATTTTTATTTTGTTTCGCTATTATTGAATTTTTATTTTTATTCGTAAACTTAATTAACGCTTCATATAGATTAATTATCGCCGTAGATTCTTCCAAGCGGCAAACTTCATTTTGAATCGAATATTTTTTAAAAAATTTATCAATCGACATTCTATAGAATTCGGATAAAGTTTTATAATCGGTTATGTCGAGCGAGTAATAATTATGTAAACTATATAAATAATAGTCTCTCGCTTTTGAGTTTGGAAATAAAATTAATTTTGACATTTTGCTTATTATAATGAATAAATAGGATTTGTCAAATTGATTATTATGCAATAAATAGCTTTAACAATTTTTTATATATTTTTAAATTATTGATATTTTAATCAAATACCTTATATTTATAAGTAAAAATAAATACGAGAAAGCGATATGACTAATCATAAAATATACTTTGGCGATAGCAGAAAATTAAATAAAATACCCGATAAATCCGTTCAATTAATTATAACCTCGCCTCCATATTGGCAATTAAAAGATTACGGTTCTAATAATCAAATAGGATTTAACGACAGCTACGAAGAATATATAAATAATTTAAATCTCGTTTGGATGGAATGCGAAAGAATTTTATCTGAAGGTTGCAGATTATGTATAAATATTGGCGACCAATTTTCTCGTTCGGTTTATTACGGAAGATATAAAGTCGTCCCAATAAGAACTGAAATTATAAAATTTTGCGAAGCCTTGAAAATGGATTATATGGGCGCTATAATTTGGCAGAAAGCTACAACAATGAATACCACGGGCGGCGGAGCGGTAATGGGAAGCTTTCCTTATCCTCGAAACGGAATTCTTAAAATCGATTACGAATTTATTTTGATATTCAAAAAACTTGGAAATCCTCCAAAACCGACTTTAGAGCAAAAGGAAAATTCTATTATGACAAAAGAAGAATGGAATCAATATTTTTCTTCGCATTGGAATTTTAACGGAGTAAAACAATCGGAACATATTGCAATGTTTCCCGAAGAATTGCCTAAAAGATTAATAAAAATGTTTTCTTTTTTTGGAGAGACGATTTTCGACCCGTTTTTGGGAAGCGGAACTACATCTTTAGCTGCAAAAAATTTGGGAAGAAATTCTATAGGATACGAAATAAATAAAGAATTTGAACCTATTATTAAAGAAAAATTAAATATAAATCAATTAAGTTTTGATATCGATACGATTGAATTTTTTGAAGATAATGATAGCTATTATTCCTTTGAAAAACTGCCTTATATATTTTCAGACCCGCATAAACTCGATAAAAAAATCGATATTAAAAAAATAAAATTCGGTTCTAAAATCGACAAAAATAAAAACGAAAATAAGAGAGAATTATTTTCCGTAAAAGATGTTGTCTCTCCAAATAAAATTATTTTAAATAACGGACTCGAAGTCAAACTTCTTGGAATAAAAGAAAAAGATAATTTTACTTTGCAAGCGATTAATTATTTGAAAGAAAAATTTAATAAAAGAAAAATATATTTAAAATATGATTTACAAAAATACGATAAAAATAATAATTTAATGTGCTATGTTTATTTAGATAATAAAACTTTTATTAACAATCATTTAATAAGAACGGGATTTGTCGATGTTGAGACTAATTTTGATTATTCTTGTAAAAATAAATTTATTAAATCTTTGCCAATATAAATTTGTTTATTCTTCAAATTCAATTTCAATTCCAGATTTTGTTTTAGTATAATAAATCATTTTAACATTAATTGATTCTGATAAACGGCTCATAGTTTTATATGTGTCTGGCTTTATAGAATATGCCACATTGCCGACATATCCGTCTATTCCAGCGGATTCCTCTTCGGGTTTTGCAAGTCTAAAGTCAGTTTGTTTGATTTTTGAAATTTTATAAAGTATAGCTTTTTGAACATACAAACCGTTATATGTTTTCATAATTACTAAATCCTCCACCCATTTTTGAATCATATTTTTATCTATCAATTCCATAGCGTTTTTCAGATTTTGTATTTGCTCGTATATTTTATTTGTCGCATCGTTAATGGCTTTAGGATATTTAGAAAGATACCATTTTTTCCAAGTGTCGATATTAATTTCTTTTTCATTCTTTTGATATTCTTCAAAAAGTTCGGTAAGTTGTCCGACTACTTTAGGTCTAGTTCCCTGCGCGTTTTGATTTGCCAAGTTTATTAATTGAGATGTATATTTTGGAAATTGCGGATTTGGGCTTTCATTTAACGCTTGAATTTCTTCGTTTTTAATTATGAGTTTCATTTATTTTCCTTAAATTTTTAATATTTATTTTTATTTATAAATTCTTATAAATTCTCATTCATAATATCCGAAATAAGCGAAAAATATTTTTCTATATTTTTATCTTTATAATCTATTCGCCTATGATTTTTATCAAAACTCTTTTATTTCTTTTTCCGTCATATTCGCCGTAAAAAATCTGCTCCCAAGTTCCAAAATCCAATTTTCCGTTTGTAATAGCGACTACTACTTCGCGTCCCATGATTTGTCTTTTCATGTGAGCGTCAGCGTTATCTTCGTATCCGTTATGTTTATATTGACTATGCGGTTTTTCGGGAGCTAATTTTTCAAGCCAAACTTCAAAGTCGTTATGAAGTCCGCTTTCGTCATCGTTTATAAATACGCTTGCCGTTATATTCATAGCGTTGCATAAAATTAATCCTTCTTTAATTCCGCTTTCTTCCAAACATTTTTGAACTTCGGGAGTTATGTTTATATAGCCTCTTCTTTTCGGGTAATTAATATCCAATACTTTTCTGTAAGATTTCATTTTTATCTCCGATTTAATAATTATTTTTTATATAATTTTTATTTAATTTTAAAATTATATAAAACAAATAAAAATTGTCAAAAATTTAGACGACTTAAAGATTATCAATAAAAGTTTAAATAATAATATTTTAAAATAAATTTTATAGAGATATTAAAATTAATATACTCAAAAACCGATAATTAACTATAAACTATAATTTAAATTTGCATAGATGAATGATAATAATGAAACAATTTGCAAAATTTCCTATACTATTTTTAGCGACTTCGCTTATTTTAGGATGCGCTATACCAACCATATATTTGGGCGTTCCTTACAATTTTGACGGGCATTACAGAAGCCAAAGTCCCGTATTGGACAATGATAATTTTTTATATATGAGAGTGGCAAACGGAGGTTTGACGGTATATTTCGGAGGGGATAATTTGGATAATATTCAAGGATTAGATTATATCAGCATAAGAGCGGTTAATATAGAAAGTTTCGAGGAAAATAGTTATAGCTTTGAAACGGAAAATTTGAGAGGGAAAATAACTTTTAAAGAAAATACGGATGTAAACATAAGTTTATCAAAAAATATAGTTCCGACTTTCCGTATAGAAAATAGCGTTTTGAATAAAATAAATTCTTTCTAAATCATAACAATTCATTTGGTAAAAATTATGTTAATAAAAATAATAATATTTATCTATAAAAATACGATACTATATATTATAAAAATTTAAAAAAATTCTATTGACTTTTTAAAAAATTTTATTATCTTATTAGTAGAGATTTGAGGAAAGTAGTAATAAAATGGTTAACGAAAAATATTGTAAATTGGAATACTGTATAAACGATTGTCATGTCATGTCATGTCATGTCATGTCATGTCATGTCGCCATCATTGTATCTATAGTTATAAAAACTCTCTCAAA